>CAIWSB010000059.1 GCA_903915225.1 uncultured Candidatus Woesearchaeota archaeon | reverse complement strand
TGGGCGTTAAACCATGAATGTACGCAATGAGCTCCCGACCTTACCATAACATTGGCTGAATGGTCGAGCATCATGGCAACCTCGTGTGGGTCCTTGCCGGGAATGTTAAAGCTGACTATTCCACCCCTCAAGCCGGGTTCTTTCGGGCCAAGGATTTCAATCCCCATTTTAAGGAAAGCTTCAGTGATTATCCTATTGAGGTGTTCTTCATGTTTGGCAATATTCCCCCAGCCTATCCCTTCTAGATATTTCACAGCCTCAGCAAAGCCAATTATGCCGGCATAATTCTGAAGCCCGGCCTCAAATTTTTCAGGGGGCTCCTCAAAAGTGGCCGTTGTATAAGTAGTGTCCTTAACAGTATCCCCACCGACAAGATAAGGTGCCAGTCTTTCCAGAAGTCTCTCTTTTCCATAGAGCAGGCCTATCCCCGAGGGGCCGAGCATCTTGTGGCCCGAGCATGCCAGGAAATCCACATCAAGATGGCGAACGTCAATTGCCTGGTGGGCAGCAGACTGGGCTGCATCCAGCATAACAACTGCATTGTTTTCATGGGCAATCTTGATAATCTCCCTTGCTGGGTTTGTGACACCGTCCAGGTTGCTGGTGTGAACCACAGACACAAGTTTTGCACCAACCACCTTTTTCTTAAATTCTTCAATATTAAATGTATTGTCTTGATTGCTCTTTACAAATTCGCAGATAATCCCCTGCTGTGCCAACCTTTGCCATGGCAGCAGATTAGAGTTGTGCTCCTTGTCTGTTATCACAACCTTATCGCCACGTTTCAAGCCAAATGAGTTTGCCACAAGATTGATGGATTCAGTTGTGTTCCTAGTAAAAATTATCTCATTGGGTTTTGCATTGAAAAATTTGGCAATTGTTCTCCTGGAGTTCTCAACCTCGCGTGTCACATGGTTGCCAAGCCGGTGCATGCTCCTCCCACCACAGGCGGGGAATTCCAAATAATACTTGTTCATTGCCTCAACAACCTGTCTCGGCTTTAGGCTGACACAGGCAGAGTCCATGTAGATTATGCCCTGGGCGAGAATCGGGAAATCCTCTCTTAGCTTGTCCACATTCATTTCAGCAGCCTCGAATAAACACGGTATGGGTTCGGTCCCACAACAGCATTTCCATTGACAAAAACAGTGGGTGTTCCGTATACTCCAATCTTATTTAGCTCAACCAACTGCTTTTCAGTAATTTCTACGGTTGCATTGGTGTGGGAACATGCTTTCATTGTTTCCAGATCAAACCCCACACTTGCAGAAATCTTCAAAACCTCCTCCTCCTGACTGAGCAGCGTAGTGTCTGTGGCAAATAGTTTATCATTCAGGCTAATAAATTTCTGCTTATCTAGGTCATAGGCGCAAGTGAGCACGTTGGATATAAAATTGGTATCCTTTTTGGCAGGGAGATGGGCAAAGACAAAGTTCACGTTATCAAGCTCCAGCAACCGCCTTATAGTAGGCCACGCCTCTCGGGTGTATGGGCAACTGTAACACCCAATGAATATCACCTCATTCTTTTGGTTCCTTTGGAATGAGGGGAAGATGCTCAAATCAACATTAGATAGTGTGAGATATTTGGGATTGGGAGGTTGTGAAGCGCAGCTTCCCTCATTCTGGTAGAGGGAGAACTTGCTGTTCTCACCCGATGGGTCAAATATGCAGAAACCTCCTGCGTTTGGCCCATTGCAGTTCCCATATAGGTAGAAATTATACCCCCCTATTACCACATAGACAAAACTTGCTATAAATAATATTAGAAAAGCCCATGAGAGCAGCTCAAAATGTTTGTAGACAAACTTTGCGGTTTTGGGCGAGCGAGAGATGATTTTTCCAACAATTTGACTTTTCAAGCGAACATCAAGTTTGGATTCGCATTTCCTCAGGGTGAGCTTCCTGAACGTGCAGTCAAATGCCTCTGCAGCCAGCTTCCGGTGGGCGGCGCTGAAAATACTCATGATGCCGAATACAATAAGGGCTATAATGCATATCATTTTGCTATTAGAACGAATAGGTATTTATAAATCTAATTTATGACTTCAAGTTGATTATTCTCGACCTTATTTTACCGAAAGGTTTATATTTTAGTGTATATTATACACTAATATGGATACCAAGAGGATAAAGCTCCCGGAAATGGACCCGGAGAAGGTGGCCGATGAGATAGGGAAATTTGTGGTAGAAACAGCCCTTCAATGCGGTTCCAGTGGAGGGGTTATAGGCCTTTCAGGGGGAGTGGACTCAACAACTACTGCTACACTGGTTAAAATAGCATTTGATGAGCATAATAAAACCCATGAACCCTTGGAGCTTGTGGTTTACATGCTTCCCTCGGCCCTTAACAGCCCAAAAGATACAGCAGATGGAGTTTCGGTTGCTGAGAAACTGGGGCTCAGATATGAAATACAAGGCCTCCAAGCGATTATTGAGGCATACCGTTCAACTAATCCGGAGGCATTTGCATCTAACTATCATCGGGGAAATATGATATCCAGGATACGTGCAAATATTCTCCAGACCAAAGCTGCGACTGAAGGAAAAACCTTGATAGGCACGGGGAACAATGATGAGGATTTTGGAATCGGGTATTACACACTGTTTGGCGACGGGGCAGTTGCCTGCAGCCCGATTGGCAACCTTTCCAAAAGGCTTGTTTTCCAAATGGCCGCATATTTGGGTTTTGAAAATATTGCTGCAAAAGAGCCCGCAGCGGGGCTTGAGCCTGGACAAACTGACTTCAAAGATCTGGGCTATAGATACGATGCAGTTGAGCTGATATTGGCCGGCCTTAGGCAGGGCTTTAGCCCTGAAGAGATGGTAGGTATGGAGCAGGTCAAGGCAACAATACTTCCACATCTTGCAGTCAACAAGAAATTTAATTCAGTGGGGGAGGTTGTTGAGGACATCATGTTTAGGCATTATCAGATAGCAATACCTAAGCAGCAAATAATCCACCCTCCGGCAGCCCCAGTAACTTTGTTTTACAGGTGAAAAAATGCCAAAGCAAGAAGAAATTAAGTGCTACCGGAATCCGATTCCAACTACAGATATTATTATTGAGTATTATAACCGCGGGATTGTGCTGATTACCCGCAGAAACCCTCCATTAGGGCTGGCAATCCCGGGGGGATTCTCAGAATACGGGCTATCCCTTGAGGAAAATGCTATCAAAGAAGCAAAGGAAGAGACTGGCCTGGATGTAGTAATAGAAAACCCGGAAAAGCCATTTTGCGTTCATTCAAATCCAGACAGGGATCCGCGCGGGCACATGATTAGCATTACATACATTGCCAAGGGGTACGGGAACCTTAAGGCAGGAGACGATGCTAAAACCGCCAAGGTTTATTCTCTTGATGAAATAGTGGAATTTGTGAAGCAAAAATCACTTGTGTTTGACCATTCCAGCATTTTGGAAAAATATCTGAAACACAGGGGTTTCCCATGACAGAAACCCTCGGCAGAGTTGGATTCATTGCACGCTTTAAACCACTGCACAATGGGGCGATCGTTCTGGAAGAAATTTGCAAACAGACCGGGCATCTTATTATTGGCATTGGGAGCTCGAACAAATACAACCTTCGAAACCCGTTCACTGCAGAGGAGAGCCATGGAATGATTGATGCCTATCTCAAGCCGCGAGCCAGCAATTATTCAGTAATATATGTACCTGATTTTGGGCACATCCCTTGCAATGAGGACGGCCAAAAATGGAGGCAATATGTAAAAGAACATTTTGGCGAGCTCGATGCATTTCTTGCATCTAATGATTATGTTGCTGGGCTCCTCAGCCCAGATTACAAGATAATTCATCCAGCATCCTTTGTTCCAATTGAGAAACAACTAAAGGTAAGGGCAACTGAGGTGCGTTATGAAATGGCTACCGGGGGGGACTGGAAGTCACTAGTGCCGCCAGAAGTCGCACAATATCTGGAACAAAACAAGCTTGTGGAGAGATTCAGGAGGGAGTTTGGCTTGGCAACTATTGCAGAGCTTTCAGGAAGAGAATATTGGCTTTCAGAAGATTCTGCAAGGGAGAAGGCCAATGCCTGCGAAAGGTGATTGATATGGCAACACTAGGGAATTACAGGATAATCAAACAAATCGGCGAGGGGGGATTCGGGAGGATTTACCAAGCCAAGCACTTACTACTGGATGAGCTGGCATGCCTAAAGCAGAATCTCCACTCAACTGAGGAGGATGCCAATATCCTAAAGCTTGAGGCCAAACTGTTGTGGAAGCTCGAAGACCACCATTCCATTCCTACCTCTAAGGACTTGATTGAGCTGGGTAAGAACAATTATGTTATGGTTATGAGCTACATAGACGGCGAAACCCTTCATGATGCCGTGACAAGGAATTCAAGGCTGCAGAGCGAAGAGGCGTGCTGGATTACTGAGCGGCTCCTTGATGCTGTGCGATACTGCCATTACAACGGCGTAATTCATTCAGACATCAAACCAAGCAATGTCTTTGTTGAGCCAGCTAAACATGATATTAAACTCGTAGACTTTGGTCTGGCTGCGTACAAACCCAAGATAGAAACACGCTCCATTGGTTCAACACCCCAGTTTGCAGCCCCAGAGTTGGGGCAGAACAAGCCGCCAATACCTGAAACAGATATTTACGGAGCCGGGCTTACAATGCTCTATATCTTGGGCGGTGACGTGGCCAAGAAAAGCCTGCCGAAAGATGTGCCAAAGCCTATTGCTGACTTTTGCCAGAGCCTGATATGTTACAATCCTACTGACCGTCCAAATTGGGATAAAAATAATCCTTTGGAAACCCTCTCAGATATTCGGGAGAAGGTGTTTGGAAGAAGGCATACCATTTGATTTAATGGGGAGGTAAACAAAATGTACGGGTGGGGAAGCAGTACAACCAACTGGAAAAAACCAGGGTATAAGTATGACGATGCAAGGAAGCCATATCTCGATAAGCTCGCAGCAGATGCAAGCGCTAGCGGGCCTAGGAGCTATATGATTAGCAGGACTCCTAATTTGGACCTGGTGAATCCAGCAGGCAAGAATATAACGTCAAACAGCCAGAATCCAATAATCATTGCAACAGATTTGACTGGTTCAATGGCTCATGCGCCAGGTGAATTCTTTGACCGGGCATCTCTTATTTGGCAAACACTTTCTCAGTATCGGCCAGATCTTGAGATTTGCTTTGCAGGGATAGGGGATGCCACCTGCGATAGATGGCCTCTGCAGGTGAATGATTTTGCCAAGGAGCTTGAGCTTGAGCAGCGCATCAAGGCACTTGGCTGCGAAGGGGGAGGGGGGGGAACATTAAGCGAAAGCTACGAGCTGTTAGGCTATTTTATGCTCAACCGCTGCAACACACCAAACGCCACTATGCCTTACCTCTTCATTTATGGGGATGAGAAATTCTACAACCAAGTACACCCGGGCCAAGTGGAAGGGATAATTGGGGATGAACTTCAGGGCCCCGTGGATTCGATGGGTTTGTGGAAAGGGTTGATCCAGAAATTCAACGTGTTCTACATACAAAAGCCTTACGGCAATGGTAACCAGCCCGAAATTGATGCCAAGGTGCATGAGCAGTGGGCAAATGCCTTAGGTGATCAGCGCATTATCCCATCTTTGGGCATGGAACGTGTAGCTGACCAGATAATGGGTATAATTGCCAAGCAATGGGGGCAGTATGGCGATTTCATGGCAAACATTAGCTCAAGACAGGATAAGGAAGTGGTTGAACAGGTTGATAATTCACTGAAGTTTATTGATGGTAAACCTTCGGGGGATTCAGTGAGGCCAAAAGTTAATGCAAACACACCTAAAACAAAATCACTGGTGGAATAAATGGTCAAGGCAATAGCAACACTGCCGCCTTATGCACCTTATATCGATGAGGTGCTGGGGCATCCCATTGTGGAGGGCATACGGCTTAATACAGTACACCCCGTTGTGGAGCCATTGGAAGAATTGCTCCAGCTGCTTGATGAAAAAGCAAGGAATGCTGGCAAGACGCTCTGGGTGGACTTGAAGTGCAGGCAGCTCCGTGTAAAAACCCATGGAACACCACCTTTCACTGCCATTGAACTCAGCCATAATATCAAGGTCAATGTCCCGGTTAAGGCGTACTTTTCGCACGGGACTGAGACTGCCACTGTTCTCAAGGTGGATGGCAACAGGCTGATAATGCAGGAAGGCCCCAGGAAGGTTGTGGGGCCTGGTGAGGGCATAAACATACCAGACCCTTCGCTCCAGGTGCAGGGATACTTTACTGAGCTGGATAAGCAGTACATCGAGGCCGGCCTTAAGGCGGGCGTCAAGAAGTTCATGCTATCCTATGTGGAGAGCAAAGCAGATGTGGACGGGTTGAAGCAACTGTATCCAGAGGCAGAGATAGTGGGCAAGATTGAATCCCGCAAGGGGCTGGATTATGTTGCCCAAGACTGGAAAGGTGAGTGCAGGCTGATGGTTGCCCGCGGGGATTTGTTCACCGAAGTATCAATGCCCCACCATATTGTTGAGGCCACACAGATGATATTCGAAAAGGATTTCAATGCAATCGTTGCCTCAAGGATTTTTGACTCCTTGTTCTTCAACAACCTGCAGCCAACCTGCGAGGATATTGGTGATGTGGACAACCTGCTGAGGATGGGTTACAGGCACTTCATGCTGGGGGATGAGGTATGCATGCAGCGTGATACGCTAATCAGCGGCCTCAACCTGCTCTCAGCTATGGCGCGGAGGTATAGGTAAATACGCCCGTCTGAAGGGAAAGGTTTATAAGGTATATTCATCCCTAAATAGTGGTAAAAATGAATATACTTTTCCCGGGACGTCATCACATATTAACTAGATTCCAGTATGATTATCTCTCGAGAATAATCTCGGAGGGGCTCAAGGGAGAGAAGGACGTTAATGGGGAGCCCCTGGGGCTTGAGGATAAGGTGGATTCCATAATATTTGCAGTAACTTCTTCAGACCATTCAAACACAAGGCGAAATCCAGTGCCATTCTACCAGAGGGCAATGGCCCTCCAGGAGTTCTCATCAACACTAGGTGTCCCATCTTATATCTATGACATTGATGCTGTGAGTCATATGCCAGATTTTGCGCACTACACACTTGAAAGGATTAAGCACAGGAGTGATGGGAAATTCAACCTCACTCCGGAGAACACACTTGTGCTGTGCTCCACACCCGTTCTTGAGATGTATGAACAGCTAGGATTTAAGGTTCTGCCAGCTGAGCTTGCCGACAGGAAAACCGAATCATTCAAAGCAAAACTACCCTGGGAGATTGTTGAGTCAATAGCTGCTTCAGAGGGGGATTGGAGAGCCAACCCCTTGTTCAGGAACGAGGTTCATCCAGCCTCCCAGAGGCTTTGGGAGACGTACAACATAGGGGATAAGGTAAGGCTTCTTTTTAGTGATAGGATGATAGGGGATGATGGTGACCTCACTGAAACCAGGGACAATAACTCCTATGTGAGGGCCATGGATGAGATTGCAGGGATAAAGTATGAGAGGGCAGCGCCGTTTATCAGGCCAGGGAGGATTGGAGACATTGGCTGCGCTGTGGGCTCGTGGATAAGGCTGGCGAGCCTGGATGAGCGCTTCAGGGAATCCGATTTATTTGGCGTGGAAATCTCACGCCCTCTGTATGAAATCTGCGAGCAGCGAAAAACCAACGGGGACTTCAAGAATCCTTATGCGTTCTTCTCCAGGAAGAATGCAGTTGACGGACTCGTGTTTGAGCCCAACTCAATGAACACAATCCATACCTCCTCGCTCACCCACGAGATATGGTCTTATGCCGGGCCCAAGGCTCTGCGGGATTTTATCAGGAACAGGTATATTGAGAATTTGCATGGCGGTGTCTGGGTTAACCAGGATGTGGTGGGGCCAGCGAACGGTGATGAGATAGTTTACATGCACCTTAACGCAGCAGATGGCGTAAACGATAATGTCTTTGTTGAGTTCAGTGAAAGGGAACCGCTGGCCGCGCACCTTATGGGACTCTCAACAAGAGCAAGGTTCCTTAGGTTTTCCCGGGACTTCAGAAGGGATGAGGGTTACAAACTGAGTTATTCAATAGAAACAGTTGATGGGAAAGAGTATGTGCGCCTCAAGCTAAGGGATGCATGCGAGTTTATGAGCAAGAAGGATTACACGGACAATTGGGAGAGCGAAATGCATGAAGTTTTCTGCTCCTTAACATATAGTGACTGGTGCAATGCGTTAAGGGAGGTAGGGTTTAAGATTCTCCCTGGTTCTGGGACATACAAGAACCAATGGATTGAAGACAACAGATACAAGGGCAAGGTTGAGCTTTACAGGATGGATAAAGGTGTACTTTCTGCAATGGCAAATCCTGAGGGCCATATGCTAATTGTGGGAGAAAAGTAATATCTTACTCCACAACATCAACCTTCATGAAATTCGGCTTTCCCGGGATGCCAAATGGTATTGAGGCAGTTATTACCACTTGCTCACCCCGCTTTACCAGGCCCAATTTTTTTACGATTTGCATCGAATTTTTCAACAACTCATCACTATTTTTTGGGGTTGGCATTAATACAGGTAAAACCCCCCAGAAAAGGTTGAGTTTGCTCAACTCTCCACTACTCGGTGTTACAGCTATTATGGGCTTCATTGGCCTATATTTTGAAATGATGCGGGCAGTATAACCTGAAGAAGTGCAGGTGATAATGGCTGCAGCATTTAATGCCTGAGCCACTTCGCAGACAGATTTTGCTATGGCATCCTCCACCATCACCCCCTCACGCGGGAGTTTGATTGCGTGGAATTTTTGGTGCTGTTCTGTCTCTTTGGCTATCAAATTCATTGTTTCAACGCACCTCACGGGGTGCTTGCCCGAGGCTGTTTCCCCAGAGAGCATAATGGCATCCGCACCATCAAGTATGGCATTGGCAACATCTGTAGCCTCAGCCCGGGTTGGTTTCGGGCTTTTGATCATGGATTCGAGCATTTGAGTTGCCACAATAACCGGCTTTCCCAAATTATTGCATTTTTTGATAAGCTGCTTTTGGATATTTGGCACCTTTTCAATAGGTATCTGTGTGCCCAAGTCCCCCCTTGCGACCATTATACCATCTGAAACTCCCAATATCTCATCAATATTATAGAGCCCCTGCGCGCACTCGATTTTTGCAATAACAAATGCGTTGCAGTTGTTCTTCCTCAGGAGCCTCTTCATGTCAATTACATCCTGGGCTACACGCACAAATGATTGGGCGACAAAATCAACCTTGCTCTTTGTGCCAATTTCGATATCTGCAATATCCTTCTCGCTTATGGCAGGGAGGTCAATTTCTGCACCTGGAAGAGTGACATTTTTCCTGGTGTTTACCTCCCCCCCTATTAGCACCTCACAAAGTACGTCTGGCCCATTTATCTTTCTAACCTTCAACTCAATAGTCCCATCTGCAATGTAAATCAGCCCGCCGGGCTTGATTGAGGATGCCAATTTTTTGTAGCTAACAGAAATTATCTTTTCATCACACATGACATCTCTTGATGTGAGAGTAACCTCAGAACCGTCCAATAACGTCACAACTTGCCTGAAATCCCCAAGCCGGATTGCGGGGCCTCGCGTATCTAGGAGAATTCCCACTGGGACTGGAAGCGTTTTATTCAATTCCACTATGTTTTTAATGATTCTGAGTTTCTCCTCGGGCTCCCCGTGCGAGAAGTTGATCCTGGCGATGTTCATACCTGCCCGAACAAGCTTCTCCAGCATCTCAGGAGAATCTGACGCTGGGCCAATTGTGCAGATTATCTTTGTTCGTCTCATAATCCCCACATTTCCTCGGGAATATTAATACTTTTTGTTTCCAAAACAAATATAAATAGATGCCAGTGATGTACCCCCGGATGAAAAAAATCCCGGTTGAAGAGGAGCGGAAGCCGTTATTGTATCCCTTAAAGAATCTAGTAATAGGGAAGGCCCACAATGTTAAGGATCCGGCGATATTCCACAAGCTCTCTCTTATAGCCATCTTTGCCTGGATAGGCTTGGGTTCAGATGCACTCTCCTCTTCGTCATATGGTCCCTCAGAAGCGTTTTATTCATTGGGGGCCTACCCCAACCTTTCCATATTCATAGGGTTGATGGTTGCTTTTACAATCTTTGTTATAGCTTCCAGCTACTCGCAGATAGTGGAGTTATTCCCCCGTGGGGGGGGCGGGTATATTGTCTCATCAAAGCTGCTCTCACCGGTTGTTGGAGCAATATCCGGGTGTGCCCTACTTATAGATTATGTTCTGACAATTACTGTTTCAACTGCCAGCGGTGCGGATGCTATATTCTCCTTTCTGCCAGTGTCGTGGTATCCCTACCGGCTCATATTTGCGGTTATTATTATAATATTCCTTATCCTCATCAACCTTCGGGGCGCGAAGGAGTCTATACTTTGACGGAGCCGTTGACTTTCGATCCCCAGGATGGGGGAACCACCCAGTACTCCGTCACATACACTGCCTGTTCCAATGAAACGGTCGTGCTGAGTGGTGGGCGCCGGATCACCGGCTGGAAACC
>CAIWSB010000058.1 GCA_903915225.1 uncultured Candidatus Woesearchaeota archaeon | reverse complement strand
AGTATTTTCATGAAAACACAACTCAACACAAAGGACCTCAACATCATAACACATTTACGAGAGGACTCTAGGAAGAGCCTCACAGAGATTAGCAAGAGCACTAGCATACCAATCTCAACAATCTTCACCAAGCTCATAAGCTACCGCGGCCAGGTTATAAAACGGCATACATCGATATTAAATTTTGAGGCACTAGGTTATCACACACTGGTGCTCTTGTTCTTCAGCTCAGAAGACGCAGAGAAGCTCCTCCAATCACTATCCAAGAGCCCCAGCATAAATAATGTGTTCAAGCTTAACAACGATTACCAGGTGATGTGCGAGGGTGTGTTTAGGTATGTTTCAGATGTGGATGCATTTGTTGATGATATGGAGCACAGGTTCAAGATAACCAAGAGAAAGGTTTTCTTCATAGCCAAGGAACTGAGGCGCGAGGGGTTTATGGCTGAGCCGGCATTGCTTGCTGCGGATAAGGAGCGGGCAGGGGTTTAATGCTAACAAACCAACAAAAAGGATGCCTGCTAAGGGTGTTGAGAAGCCAAATAATTTTGTTCACACGCAGAATACATTTCCTCAGAAAAAGTGGTATTTAATTCAATTCCCAATCGGGTGGCTAACTCGCAGAATCTCTTGTGTTTGTTTAGCCGCACCAAATAATTGTTTTTTCCATCTATAGTTTGCCAATATCTTTCTCCTTGGGCAAGATTAACACCAAACTGCGAAGGGTTTTGGGCCATCGGAGTATCCCTAAATATCCCGAATTCACGCGCCGGGTTTACACTGTTTATGAACTCGTGGTTTCTTTCGATGAAATCCAATGTCTCCTGGAAGTCTTCCTCTTCCTCTCCTGGGAACCCAAACATGAAATTGGCCCTCACACTAATGCCTGCCGTTGAGGTGTTTCTAATAACCTCCTCTGCTTCTTCTTTGGTTATCCCTTTATTCATAAGCTTCAAAATCCTGTTTGAGCCGGATTCTATTCCATAGGCCAAGCAGATACAGCCAGCTTGCTTCAATTTTTCACAAAAACTCTTTGTCATCTCCCTGCGAATATTTGCTTGCCCCCACCACCATACCTTTCTTGGGTAATCAATAAGCAAGTCTGCAAAGACCCCAAGCTCCCTCGGGCTTCCATTCACTAGGGAGTCTTGAAAAGAAAAGGATGTCACTTCGGGATGTTTTTCAATTTGGGAAATAACCTCTTTGAATAGACTAACCCCCGAACGGAATCTGAATCCAAGGTTTTGTATCCGCTCGTTACAAAAAACGCATCTGTTAACGCAACCACGGCTGGATAAAATCGGAAGAACCTCTAATTCCTTGTATTCAGTAAGATTAAAACTTGAGAAATCGGGGTAAGGCAACTCGTCTAAATTTTTCAAGGGAGGGGGGGTTTCCAGAAAATTCAATTCGTCCCTCCTTCTTAAAGAGCCGGCCGGGACAAGAGATGTTTCCATCTGCATCGAGTTGATTGAGGAACAATGGCAGACTTATCTCGCCTTCTCCCACGAAAACCTCGTCAACGAACTGAGATTGAGCTAAGAATTGACCGCTGTTATGGGGATAACAAGCAGGTCCGCCCATTATTATCTTAATGGCGGGAAATCTGTTTTTAATCAATTCAGCAAACAATAGAGATGAGAATGTGGATGAGGACTGAACAGAGAAACCAACCACTTGGGGATTTCCAGCAATAACACGCTGAAGCCTTTCTTCCCAAAAATCCCTGTACTCATCAAATAATTCTTGGTTCTTTTTTTCATTAAGCCAAAAATCTAGATTGGATAATTCAAACATAGGGAGGGAGGAGATTTTATTATAAAATTGGATATTGAAGTCAAAACAAGATACCTCGTGGCCTTCCCTTTGGAGGACAGCTGAAAGGAGCGGAATTGCAAGACTTGGAAAGCTTATTCCCCATGCAGGCATCTGGATTAGGGCAATTCTCATTTCTCCGAATAGAGGTATTATTGCTTATAATTCTTTCTAGCTAGGCGGTCTTCTGCATAGTCAAGGAGCTCGTGCGAGAGGTTTATGGTAAAGCCAAGCCCACAGGCAACAGATAAGGAGCAGGCCGGGGTTTAATGTTCTTGAAGCGAACAAAAGGATGAAAAAATTAGATTTTAATTAAATGCCTGAAAACTTTCCCGCATTTTCAGATTTTTCTAAGGAATTCCCACCCCTTTTACACAATCCCTTAAATACGAAGAAACGTTTAAATCCATGGTTCAATTATTCATAATAGGGGGAAATGCCAAATCTTCAGGAGCTTTTGGATGGTGCACCTTTTGGTGGCGAGGTTGCCTTACCTTCAGGCGTATTTTCTTTGTCACCCGGATTTTCATGGGGCAACATTAGTAGTAATGTATCAGAGATTCTTGAACACAATAATGGCCATTCCATTGAAGGTGTTTTTGGCAACGCGCAAGGTTATGGAGAGCTCCTTTCAAAATTCTCTGTAATAACCTCTGCAGTTAAAGACAAGGGCAAAATAATAGGTAGTGAGATTTTAGCAAAAAATTCTCGCCCCGAATGGCCATTACCTTCAGGTAAGACCGGTAAGCTTCTCAAGCAGCTCTTATCTAATCTGCCCGCATCATCACCCGCCCCGGAGAATATCTGGAAAGAGGAGATAAGTATTACTCAAAGGGATTACATTGCGGGCGAGGTCGTATTAAATTACTTCCCATTTTCAGTTGATTTTAGAAGTGAGCTCATCCAGGCAAAAAACCTTTACACAGGTGAGTTGTCGCAGGACACAAGGTTTGACCCAGCCTTGGACGGCTTTGCAACCCTTGTAACAAAATCAGAGATAAAATCAATTGCACGGTGGTTTTGGCTGGCCAAACACGGGGGGTTAATTGGCAAGCCAGACATGTCCAGAAGCGGGCTTTTGAAAGCCACCCATAAGATTGTAATTAGGGAAGCATTATCAATCCCTTGGCCTGGTGCAGAGATGTGGTATTACCCGGTTTTCCAAGTGCCAATCACACTCATCTGCGAAGCCAGTGCCCCTCAGCAAACTGTTTACGCAACTTCTCCAACTGAGTTTATTCGAGAGAATTACATGCACAAGGTAATTATTGAGACTCGCGGGGATATTTTATTTGATGGAATGGATGGGCATGAGATTTCCCGTTCCCAAGTGGACTATTATTTTCGCAAAGAGGACCGTGCAAGCCAGGAGCCGAATTACAACATTGAATTTTTGAACGCAGAGCGCATTGAACTGCCAACACCAGCTCTATTGGAGCCCATTCGGCTGAACCACAAGCTTGGTTGGGGCGCTATGGGCTTGCCCGGTATTGGTCTAGGCATGGCTACAGGCAATCCACTTTATTTCTTGGGAGTAGGGTTTGGAGGGGCTGTGCTGGGCGTTGGGCTTTCCCTGCTCACTGAGAAGCTGATGACAAAGTCCCGCAACTCGGCTAAACAAGCAGATTATGAGAGGAACGTAAAGAAGGCGATAAGTGAGCTTACAAATGGCGCATACAGACCTGGAACAAAGGGTTGAGCCGAGAAATTTCCTTAAAAGGAATTGGGGCAAACTAACCATTGCTGGTGTCACTCTGATAACAGCTGCAGGCATATTCTTCTCAATTAACCCTGCAAAACAGGAGCAGCTTCTTGACATGGACCATAATGGAAGGATTTCAATTTCTGAGCTTGTCAAATGGGGTGGCTATCACCCTGGTGAGGCCTTTGGCCAATACATTAAAGGGCTTTTTGGCTTTAGCATTGACATTGACCGCGACAAACTAATTGATTTTGATGAGGTTCATACATACAAAACAGCCATCAATAAGGGAGACACAGATGGTGACGGGCTGAACGATGGGTTGGAGATTAAGTTTGGCAGCTCACCATACATGCCAGACACAGACTTTGATAAACTCAATGATTACGAAGAATTTAGAGCAGGTACTAATCCCCATGCTAGTGATTCAGATCGTGACGGTCTCATAGATTATGATGAAGTCAAGGTTTATCATTCAAACCCAAATAAGGCAGATTCAGATGGTGACGGGCTCACTGATGCTGAGGAGGTGAGGCTTGGCACCCCAATCAACAATGCAGACATAGATGGTGACAAGCTAACAGATAGTGAGGAGATTAGGTATGGTAGCAACCCAAGGGTAAAAGATACGGACGGGGATGGACTGAATGATTATGAAGAAGTAAAAACATACGGCACCAGCCCCAGTAGAAGAGATACAGATGGGGATGGGCTTGATGACAAAGTTGAGATTACATATGGCTCATCGCCAATAAAAGCAGACACGGATGGTGACGGGCTAAACGACCAATATGAAAAATTATTGGGCACACGGTTTGACTCAGCGGACTCAGATAGGGATCAAAAGAGTGATTATCAAGAGGCAACGCAAAAAGTGATAGAATGGCAGGTGGGTAGCGCATGGACCCGCTCCATTGAGATGAGCAACACCTCTGGGACTCTTACTTCGGTCTTTCTTTGGAACAATCATACGGCTAGGCAGAACATGATGCTATGGGTTGATAGCTCCCTCATTTTAAATTACATCCCCTCGACAACGAACTGGACCCAATCGATCCCCACGAATATTCCCCTGGGTCCCGGGCGCCACACAGTCTCTGTTACCGGGCTCAAACAAAATCCTTTTATGTATTTGACTTATTACATCACAACGACCCCATCAAGCGAACCAGTTAAAACCCAGGAGGGTTGGAGGATTTCGCTTCCGTCAGGATAAGGTAAACACGGATAAAAACACATAATATGTCAAACTTAAGTGAGTTTACGCATGGCAGATACAGGCCTAGAGAAGAAGATTGAACCTAGGAATTTCCTGAGAAGAAACTGGGGTAAACTAGCAATAGCTGGCATCACTCTGGTAACAGCTGCAAGCATATTCTTCTCTATTCACCCTGCAAAGCAGGAGCTAATTCTTGATGGGGACAAGAATGGAAGGATTTCCATCTCTGAACTTGTTAAAGGGGGAGGTTACCATCGTGGCGAAGCCTTTGGCCAATACATCAAGGGGCTTTTTGGCTTCCGGATTGACACTGACGGCGACAAGCTTATTGATTTTGATGAGATATATACCTACAAGACACTAGCTAATAAGGCAGACCAGGATGGTGACGGGCTGAGTGATGGTCAAGAGATTAAATTTGGCAGCTCACCCTATCTGCCAGACAGCGATTTTGACAAGCTCTCAGATTATGATGAGTATAGAGCGAAAACCAACCCCCTGGTTAAGGATACTGATAGTGATGGGATTACCGATTATGTGGAAGTCAAGCTCTTTCATTCAAACCCATTGAAGGGAGATTCGGATGATGACGGGCTTGCTGATGCTGAGGAGGCGAGGCTTGGCACCCCCATAACAAGCAAGGATTTTGATGGCGACAAGCTGACTGATCCAGAAGAGGTAAGGGCTGGCAGCAATCCTCGGGTAAAAGATACAGATGGTGATGGCTTAGATGATTATGAGGAAGTAAAAACCTACAAAACAAGCCCCGTAAGAAGGGACACAGATGGCGACCGGCTTGATGACAAGGTTGAGATTGCATACGGCTCATCGCCAATAAAGCCAGACACAGATGCCGACGGGCTAAATGACTACTATGAAAAAATGTTGGGGACGCGCTATAACAAGGCAGATTCGGACAATGATAAAAAGAGCGATTATGTTGAGGCAACATCGCATAAACTCGCGTGGCAAGTTGGCAGTTCAAAAACGCATATCCTTGAAGTGAGCAATGCGTCTGGGGTAATCAACTCGATTGAGGTGGTTTATACATATAGGAAGGATATGGTGGTGAGGTTTGATGGGTATCCACTTGTTAACTACTTCAAGGCTTCAACAGATTCAAGAACCACTTTCCAGACTAACTTTCCAATATCCCCTGGCCGTCATACCCTCTCAATCGATGGGATATCTGGCGATCCGCTTTTGACAATATTCTTCAATATGTCTACTTCGCCTTCGAAGGTTTCAAGCATCACAAATGGATGGAGACTTGAGCTCCCGAGTGGGTAATAATGTTCAAAATAATTTCAAACGGAGGTAATTAAAATGGGAAACATATCATCTTACAGGAGTGGCCTAACAGCAAAGTTGAGAGATTATGAGAAAGGTTTGGTGCTAAGGCATGGGAGGATTGTCGGAGAGGCCCATACGGGGCTCAACTGGCTTGGGCTCATGGGGGTGCTGTATGTTATTGACACCAGGCAACAGGAGCTTACTGTGCCGGTAAGCGTCAGCACAGCAGACAAGATGCCCATGAACTTTAATGTGGTTGTGCGCTACAATGCCAGCAATCCAGAGGAAGTTTACAAGGGAGTAGAAAACATTTCTCAAACCTTATTCAGCAAGGTGAATGATGAGGTAGTTTCGCGGGCCCAGCAAAGGCCCAGCTATGAGGCACTAATTACCGATAGGAAAGATTTGGAAAAAGAATTGCTGGGTTCAATTTCCGGTTTCATTGCACCATTGGGGTATGTAATTACTGCAGTGGAATTCCCCACTCTCCTCCCACCCGGGGGAATTGCAGATAGGGTAAAAAAGGTAGAGGAGGCGAAGATTGAAAAAATAATAGCAGAAAAGGTGGGCGTAGTAAGGCGTGTAGAGGCTGATACAGAAACAGATGTGTTCAAGAAGCGCAAGGGCGCAGCTATTGAGATGCTTGGAAAAGAGATTGATGAAATCACCCGTGGGGGCGCCAAGCTGAAGGAAGTGTATGGCGACCAGGCAATTGATATAATGTACCTCCTTATGGGGGAGAATCTTGGAGATTCCCACGTGCTGACTCTTGGGATGGCCAAGCGGATGGAGATGAGGGCAGTTTCCAGCGGGGCAAAGGAGGCAGCTGAGAAAGTGCAGGCAGATCCTAGCTTCATTTACTTCCTTGAGGCTCTCAAAGCTGCAAAGCCCTTAACTATCCTTAATGCCTCTGATCTGGATGAGAGGCTCAGTAAAATGTTTGAGGGTAAATCTAAGTAAAGGATTGGCATCGGGGCAGCACCCCGAAACCTTTTTATATTCAGCTCCCAATTTAGGCAGCATGCGGCATAAAAAAGGGATGACCACTTCTTGGATGTTTGCCATAATTGCCAGCATATTGGCAGTACTGGGGCTCCTCTTTGTTGTGGGAAAGATACTGCTGGGGCTCAACCAATGAACAAGAAAGGGTTTGAGATAAGCCAATTGATGTCCATAATACTTATCACTGTGGCGATTGTCGGATTGTTTGTCATTGTAGGGGGTGCCACAGGCATTTTCTCAACAGCCTCAGCCTCAGACATGTGCAAAGAGTCGCTAATGCTGATGGATGGCTCGAGGGATGTCAATGGTTGGAGTTGGATTGGGCAACACGACCTGGCCAAGCCCATAGGATCGCCAAACTGCCCTGTTGAAATAGTCCAAATTCAGCATCCGCAGAAGAATGAGAATGAGGATGCCATAAAGAGGGAGATAGCTGAGGCCTTCAGGAGATGCTTCTCAAAGACAGGTGAAGGCGGGCTTGACCCATTTAACGCAAAAGTATGGGATAAGGAAAACTATTGCATCCTCTGCTCTAAGATCACATTTGATGAAAAGACCCAGGAGGATTACCCTATTATAGAGGGCACTTACGAGTTTCTAAAGACCGGCACGATGCTGCTTTATGATAAAACTTATTGGGAATATCTCACCCCTGCTGACCTCAAGATACAGGTGGCTGGACCGCCCCGTGAAGACTTTGATAGGACAGAAAACGGAATAGACACGGAAAAGACATACTATGTTATATGGCATTACATAAAAGGGAGCGCCTCCATACCTTTCATGGGGGGTGAGGCAGGCACAGCCATCCAGCTCAGGCTCCTCCCTCTCAAGGATGACTCTGGATGGGATATTCCAAGGCTCGACTGCAAACCAGATACAACATTCCAATAAAATGAAAAAAGCCATCTCCGGACCAATGTTTCTTCTGGTTTTGACACTTTTTGTCATAGGCATCTACTTTTTCATCAACGGTGCCTGGATGGATGCAATGCTGAGGTCAACTGACAAGACAACGTGCCGAGCTTCAGTTGATGCCAACGCCCCCAGGGTTTATGAAGGGTTTGACTTTGTTGTGAGCGACATCAAATGCCCCCCCCATGTACTTAAGGTGGATAGCGCAGACCCCGAGAAGGTTTTCCCAAGGTTAGCCAATGCCACCTACCAATGCTGGAGTGACTTCAAGGAGGGCTCAGCCAGCTTGTTTAGACTCAATAGGGGGGAGGAACACAACTTCTGCATCATTTGCTCTTACATCAGCTTCGAGGGTGACGCCAAAGGCCAGCAGCTCGCCGGCTATGAGCTATACCTCATGACACATCCAATTCCAAGGCCCGGTGACTCCCGCTCTTTCTATGAATTTACATCTGGGATTAAACCAACCCCGGAGGACATAGAGGATGCAACCAAATCAACTTTATCCATTGACACCAACAAGCAATACGTTGTTCTCTTTACCTATGACAAGCGCAAGGGATACTGGGACAAATTCAATGTAGGGGGGGCAGCTGCAATTGGTGGCGGCATTATTGCAGGTGTTACTTCCTTTTTCACCTTTGGCACCACGGGTTTGATATATGTAATTGTTGCAGGGGTATCCCTGGGGGCGTACGAGGGAGTGGCCAACGGCCCTGATCTCTACATCGACTGGACTTCTGGAGTGGGGCTCTACGAACTCTCTTCACAGGAGATATTGAACCAGCAATGCACCACGTTTGGGCAATAACGCTCTTTTTATACTATATATATCAATTTCTTAGAATGTAGCAAAAATAATGGTGGCCGTCGTCGCAACTGGTTCCGCCTAGTTGTAGCGGGTCAGGGCATAAAGCCCTGAGGCGCAACTAAATCGAAATTCCGATAGTTGCTAAACTTAGCTTCCCACGCCCGGGCGGCGCCAGAGTTGCTGCCGTGTCATAATTTTCAATAAGTTTAAATATCCCCGGAGTTAAAAAATGGCCAATGGCGAATAAAAGAGGCGATGGCGATCTACCTTTCTGGCTAGGCCTGCTTGTGCTTGGCCTGCTGGTTCTTGTTCTGCTTATAATATTCCACAAGAAGATATTTTCATACATCCTGGAACAGCTCAAGAATATTGGGAGGATTGTCTAAAATGGAATTCTCACATCTGATTGGCGCAATCCTCGTGCTTATACTCCTCTTCTCAGTGGGGGTTTTTGCCAAGGATATTATTATTGAAAAGACCAAGCCCCTGTTCAAGGCATGGTTTGGCCAGAGTGATGCTGACATTGACCAGCGAGCACTGACATCTGCCAAGGAATACTTTTCGAACTATATGCAAGGACTGCAGGTCTGCTATGCCCAAAACCCCTACGGGGATGTATGCAAATGTAGCTCACTCCAGTCAGGGATGCTGCAGAATTTCAAGATGCTCTTTGTAAAAACAGACTTGGGTACTGATGCATACCTAATGCCTCCAGATTTCACATTTAACACATTTGACTTCGCCAATCCAGCAGCCTCCAAACCCCAGGACCATTTCTTCCTCCCGATGGCTTTCGTGCCGGCAATTGAGAATTATAAAAAAGGGCCTGAAAACGTGGTTGAGCCACAAGTACCATATTCCTCGCTATTTGAAGGCTCAGATAAGGGCATAAAAATCTCAAGAGAGTATGAGGGGACATCAACACTAAGTCCAGTTGATCATTATGATAAGTGCAATGACCTCCTGATTGTTCGCGGAGCTATGACCGACGACCCTGGATATGTTTCAAACGTAAACCCGGGCAATGGGGACGGATACAATATCAAGATAAGCGAAATGCCCTTCTGCGACGATCTCGCCGGCCAGGCCCTCCAAGCCCAGCAGGCCTTTGATGCATTCACCAGCTACTTGGATAGCTGCCGCACAATAAATAGCCATGGCCGATCCTGCAGGTGCGATGACTTCCCTGCAATGGAGCTCAATGATTTCCAGATATTCACAATCTCAGGTATTACTTCTGGGAGCACCAATATTTCGCTTCAGACGCCAACATTCCTGCCGGAGAGGGATACCATTGTAGATATTTTGGGGTTTAGGACTGTTTACGAAATGGTAAAATATCGGCTTGACGCTTTCCTTGCGGCCGCACTTAACAGCTTTGACAAGGACACAGGCATAGGGCCTACTACAAATTCGAATTACAATTTGATTAAAACAGATGTAGTAGATGTAGTAAGAGATATTGTGAATATTATACGCCGACATGGCTACCCCGAAGGCGGTAAGATACACTGGAGTGATGATAACCCCACGGAATTTTTGCGAGTTGTCCACCTTATCGATGCATCAGGTGCCGTCTCACTTGCATTTGAATACCCAGACGAAACAAGGGTACCAAAATGCTCGGATATCCAGGCGGAATATGATAGCTCAAAAGCACAATTTGATTACTTCGTCTCTTCAATTGAAAGCTCTGCTGTCTCAAATCAAGAGACGGATGTAACAGGGATGCCCGCTGAAGCAAGCATTATCCTTTCCTATGATGATGCTGACGTGATAAGAATTCAGGGCATGAACTTCCCGTACCAAGAAGAAATGGAAAGACTGGATTCTACAGCTTTCGTGAGGGACCTTTCCCCACAAAAGCTAAGAGTAGTTGTGGACAAACGAATTACTGAACCCCAATGCGCAGGCTACATTAGGTCCCCTGGTTTTCGCACTCCCCCTGTAACTTGTTATCCAAGCGTTGACGATTGCCAGCTATGCGTCTATTCGCAGGAATACTCTTCCACATACACCACTTGCACGTTTGACAAAGCCACCCTCACATTTGGCTCTACAAGCCACCTCGTGGTGGACTTCAAGGATAAGGATATGGGAGATGCTTGTAGCGCAATTGATACTATCGCATTCACTGGTAGAACTGTGGCTTTCCTATATGACGAAGGCATGGGGGATGACACTAGTCAGTATGTTACACTAATGGTGAGATGAAAATGAATAAACGGGGCGCGGGGTTGAGTCTGGAAATTATCGTTGTTGCTGCACTGGCGCTAGTTGTGATGATTGTGCTTATACTTATCTTCACCGGCAAGATAGGCCCGTTTGTTAAGGAGACCGAAGACTGCTCGCGCATGAACGGTGTCTGCGTGCTTAAGGGCACTTGCCAACCACTTGCCATCGCTCCCCAAAAATGCCCCAACCCAGACACAGAGGAGTGTTGCGTCAACCAGTGTGTTGTAGATGGAGCAACTTGTGGTTCACCCTGCATTGGCGATGATTGCAACGGAAAATGTAATAAGGGTTGGGATCGTGTTTACACTTTTGGCTGCAAGAGTGGCGAAATTTGCTGTAAGGAGGTGAAGCCAAGTGGATAAAGGGGATGCAAATATGATGTGGATAATAATTGGGGCTGTGCTGGCTATCATGGCTCTGGTTGTTTATTCATATTTGACTGGTGGTGTAATAAAGAAAGTTGCGGATTCTTTGTTTAAGATAGCTGATGATTCAGGCGACCAATTGGATTGCAATGTTGTGCCCTGGAGGGATGGCGACACCAACGGGGATGGCATAAAGGACGTGAAGGAATGCGAAAAATACCGGTCAGCAAGCTAGCCCGGCGGGGAGATATGAGTCTGCTGGGGCTTCTAGGGGGCATAGTTGCCGGAGCAATTATGCTTTTGGCAATTTCCTTTGTTGGTGGCAACTGGCTGAGCAGCTATGCAAATACCCAGCGCTCAAATGCAAAAGACCATTTTGATTCCCTTGTCAAGGAGGTTGAAGCGCTCATTGGAAGCCAGAAGGACTTTGCCACAAGCCAGATGTGGCTCAGCTTGCCTAACAAGGCTGTTATGATTGGCTACAGCTATTCCGATAACTTTGTCCAAAACGGCCCATTTAAATTCTTCAGCCCCACCACCTGCAACGAAGGTGCCGGGGGTTGCCTCTGCATTTATTATAGCGGCGTATCTAATGATAAAAATAACAGGGATAAGAATGTTGCGTGCAAATATTTTGGAAGTCATGTTTATTTCATCAGCAGGGTGAAGGAAGATGAGCCCATAGTATCTGGCTTCGATTGCCATGGCCCAAAATTAATACTCCCTAGTAAAGTGCTTGGCAGTAGAGAATATCGGCCCTTGGTACTTGGCGGTAACGGATTGTGCTACACCGGAGATAGTATTTTTCTTCCAGACCCTCCACTTTTCTCTAAAGCCATGTACCTTGAAAGGACAGTTGCCAAGAATGCGTTTGGAATCCCAGAGACATTCATCTACATTGCCTCATACGACACAGATGAGGTTGAGCAAAGGAAGGCCTTAGCTGGCTCATAAACAATGGGAATAGGAAAAAGAGGGGAGGCAGGCATATTTGAATCAATGGGGACTCTCACAGAGATTCTCCTCATAGCAGTAATTGCCATTGCCTTCATCTCCTTCGCAGGGTTTGCAGCCAACAAGTCGCCAGTTGAGGTTAAGTTCTTCTCTAGGGAGCTTAGCATGGCTACGCTCCTCGCAGAAGCATCCCCCGGCCAGATGTTGATTAATTATTCGCCACCGCGCGTTCCAGTGTCGCGTTTTGTTTACTCATGGGATGGCTCCAACATCCATGTTTCAGACCCTTCTGGGGAACCCAGTGTCACTTACGGCTACATCTGGGACCAAACCTTGTTTACTGGAAATGTCAAGCTTGAAAACCCGAAGGCAATCTTCTTCATGAATGACAGGGAAAAGCTCACTATATCTGATTCAAAAGGGGAGATTAAAAACAACCTCCAGTGCCCCGAGACCAGCTTTCATCCAACAAAGATTCTCATTGACCCCGGGCACGGCGAGGAGAAAGACACAGGTGTTAGAATTGAGTCAGATTCCGGCACATTTGTTGAGAGTGAAACCACGTGTGAAATTGCTCGGCTAATCCATGAAAAACTCACTGGTGCAACCAGTACGCGACCAGTGAATGAGTTGGGGATAACAAACTGCATTGGCACCTACCGCCTGCCGGACGTGACAATTGCACAGCTCGTGCCAAATTCAGATTTGATATTGAGTATACATATAGGCAATAATCCCGATGGCAAAAACGTGCTCAAGGCCTTTGCAAGCTCACCAGATGCAGCAGCATTGGCGTGCAAAATGCTAGCCCAAATTCGCGCAGCAGATGATAATGTGGATGCTATCCTGCAGCTCCAATACACCGGGAATTACCCGGGAGTAATGCCCGTGTTTAGCAAGCCAGTAATAGTATTGGAGCTGGGAAACGCCCAGTCCGCAAAATCCCTAGCAATGCTCAAAGATTTGTACCCCTTGGCAAGCAAGATAGCAGGTGTGATAAATGGATAAGCGGGGCTCAATACTATTTGGCGGGGATATCGTGCTTTGGATATTTAGGATAGTTGTTCTGGTCACAATGGCAGTAATCCTGGCTGTGTTCGCAGGGTTAGCGTTGCGCACCACTGTGGATATAAGAAATGCAGAGACAAAACTCATGATAAACAGCATAATCTATTCACCGAATGGAATTATCTTGACACAGAATGGGCGAGCTTACCCGGGCGTTATTGATATCCAAAAATTTACTCTCAACGATATGGACCTGGCGTTCCACGTTGTTTTTGATCCGTTGCCTGAGAAGCAGTTCTGGGCGTACAATCTAACACTCTTTAACGCCTCTATGAAGCCCATTACAAGCGTGATTGGTAATGAAGACTGGTACCATCGCTGGTGCGTACTGGCCGGGACTGGATTACCAGGCACAGGCGGCGCCATAAGGCTAGTAGAGACATATTATGTGGAAATAAGACACCCAGATAAGAGCGAGATGGGCTTCCTGCGGGTGGACATCACGAGGCCAAACACATGAACAAACGCGGCGTTGCAGGCTGGATTGTGGACTTTTTTGCCATAGGCCTGTTCATACTCTATGTTGTGATTATGCTTTTCATATTCCGCCTCTCCCATGCCGGTTTCAACAATGATATCCAGGCCAGCTATGAGGGCTCAGCTGCATGGGTTGATGGAAGAAGTATCCTTAATACCGAAGTGAAATATTATAACCAGAACGTTACATTCGGCGAGCTGCTAGTAATACTTGGAGCATGGGACAGCTCAGTGCCAGCATATGCCCTTAAATACCAGATCCAACAAAATCTCACCACAATTGCCGGGCGAATGGATATTTATAACGTGGCGCTAGCTGCCTATCGCGGGAAGGTCCCTTTCTTTCAGATACCCGATGAAGAGACTTACAGTTGCGAGCAACGCAGCACAATTGCTATGCTCCCGCCGATCGACACCAAAGACAATCTCGGGATAACAATATTACTGAGGTACTGCAGATGATTAATGGAAAAAAGGCTAGGGTGCTCTTTGTATTCCTCCTAGTAATTATTGATGTGGCTGCAATCTCTGTGCTCTATGTAGGCCACAGGCAGATGATTAACAGGCATGAGAATTACCTTTCAGGGCAGATTGTGGCTAAGTCACTATTGGACTACCACATAGGTGAAATCTGGCTTAATTACATTGATAATTCAGGCAAGTTCTCACTAGCAGAATCCCTCATCGACTTCTCCCATTTCTCCCTTCCTGGATGCAAAACAATTGATGGCGCGACATTGGTGAGCAAGGACTGCCTGCCAACCCAGGAGCAGCTATCAAATGGCCTGTTGGAATTGTTTGGGAAACGGTTTGATAACTATATCACAAAGGATTATATCTCTTCACCAGAGACAGGTTTGTCTGAAACCTTGGGAGATGTAAGGAGATTGCCGGATTATGTGGTTTACCTTGATTCGGGGCAGCTTATTGGAACGCCCGAAGCTCCGCTGGTCATTGATACCTCCGTGGCTGTCAAATACCAAGTTTGGCCTGCCTTCAGCGTTAAGATGCCATTCGATGCAGTTGGTGCAATGGAGCAGGTTTTCACTGCAGCAAACTCGATACAGGATTCCTGCATCGGCTCCCCAGATTACAGGCAGTGTATAATTAATGGCGTGTATGGCCAAGGCGATAATTGGGATATTGCGGATTCAACATCGGGCGATACATTCGGGCGCTTTGTTGAGCAGTACGAAACCTGCCTGACAGCCCCGGACACACAGTGCTATTGCGCCATGGACCAGGGCTATTTGATGGGATTGCACCAAGAAAATGATAAGTATGTTTTCAGCATTGCCAGTAACGATAAAATGGTATTCTCCAAGCTGGAGCACCCTAATGGTAAGCCCATTGAGCAAATAGAGTCCCCGGTGAATTTTGCAGCGTGCTATTTCCCAGATGGCGACCCCACGATTGTGAGTGAGATACGCATACAAGGGGATGACTATGTAAGGCTCTATTCAAAAGAGAATACATGGAGGCAGATTGAGGCATACCCTCCGTTGACATTAATCAAATTCCCAAACATCGAGATGAAGGAGTACGTATGCATCCTGACAACTTCATTGGAGAAGGTTGCAGCATCAATGGGTATCCCTCTGGTTATGCCCTGCAAAATGCCAGAGACCATATATGTCCAAGTCAACACAACCTACAGCCCGCTTTTATATAATTCAGCATCAGACTCTGTAAAGCCAGTCAAATTCCAGATAAATATGGCATTCAGAGATGTATCGCCTTGAGAATCCAAATTCTTTTAAATGAATAAAATCAACCCAGTCCACCAATCGGGGGGTTTAGAATGATAAGCATACCTTACGAAGAACTAATTTCAATGATTCTTGAGAAGAAGCAAATTTCCAGAGACGAGCTTGAGTCCAGGATTAAGGCCAAGATGAGCCAGCTCTCGGGGCTAATTAGCAATGAGGGCGCTGCCCATATTGTGGCCAACGAGCTTGGCCTAAGGCTCTTTGATTCCCTTGGGGGAAAGCTCAAGGTGGGGAAAATCTTGAGCGGTATGCGTGATGTTGAAACACTGGGAAAGGTTCTCCAGGTGTTTGAAGTCCACGAGTTCCAGGGCAAGATGGGGCCTGGCAAGGTGGGGGCATTTATGATGGGTGACGAGACCGGCCAGATACGGGTTGTGCTGTGGAATGAGACAACCAAGCAGATGGAAAAGATAACTCCGGGAATGATTGTCAAAATTGTGGGCGCGCAAGCCAGGCAGAACCGTGACAGAAAGGAGCTGCACCTGATTTCCAAATCTAAGCTTATACTCAATCCGCCAGGGGAGACTGTGGGCGAGGTCAAGTTAGCAGGGTTGCCCCAGGCGCGGCGTTTGCAGATTTCCGAGCTCACTGGCACAGAGGATTCAGTTGAGATAAAGGCAACCATTGTCCAGGTTTTTGATCTGCGGTTCTATGAGGTTTGCCCGGAGTGCCTAAAAAGGGTAAAGCAAGATGCCGCAAATTGGCGGTGCGATACACACGGCACTGTAAAGCCAGCTTTTTCATATGTGCTTAACCTAATCGTGGATGACGGCTCAGGCAATATACGCGTGGTCTGCTTTGGCTCAACTGTTGAGGCTGTCACAGGCAAGCCCAAGGCAGAGCTGCTCAAGGTTCAGCAGGACCCTGCAAAATTTGAGGATGTAAAGAATGAGCTTCTGGGTTTGATTATGGTTTTCACAGGGAAAGCCAACAAAAATGAAATGTTTGACAGGATAGAATTTGTGGCCAGGTATGCCAAGCAGCTTGATGTCAACAAGGAGATAGAGGCATTGAAGGCCAGGGTTGGCGAGGAGAAGCAGAAACCTGTTGAGCAAGCCGCACCCAAACCTATTCCAAAATCGGAGCCCAAACCTGCTCCAAAACCAGAACCAAAACCTGCTTCAAAGCCTGCTCCAAAACCAACAGTGGCAGCAAAACCCGCCGCAGCCACAAAACCTGCCCCCGAGGATGATGATGGGCTCGATGAGTTTGATATTGATGAAGAGTTGATTTAGGCCTTTTTTTCAGATAACTATATCTATATAATAAAATAATCCCATAATGCATCCAGCAGCAACATTGGCGCTGGCCGGCCGGGGGATTGCCCCCTACGGGGTGGCCGGCGACGAGCAACGCGAGGACAGCCGCCAATATTGTTGCCGCTTTTTGGGCATCATCATTAAAAGAAGTTTGAAGTGAAATGACGTGCTATTCAGAACCCACCTCGCATTTGGGGCATTTATTGCAGTGCTCTTTTTGATTCTCTTGCCCAATCAAACCCATTATCTTTTTCTTATAGGTATTGCATTGGGCTCTGTATTGCCAGACCTTGATACAATGGGTTCATGGATTGGCCGGCGCTTGAAACCTTTCTCCCGAGTAATCTCAACAATATTCGGGCACCGCGCAATACTGCACAGCATTGCTATCCCAATTATCATTTATTTTGTTCTTCAAGGAAATGAGCTTGGAGTTGGACTTCTCTTTGGATATTTGAGCCACTTATTCCTAGATGCGCTTACAAAGCAAGGAGTAAAACCCCTCTGGCCCCTTGGAATGAAAATCAGGGGCCCAATAACAACAGGCTCAATGTGGGAAACAATTCTACTATTTCTCCTGGTGGGGCTCTCAATTTTAGTTCTTGTGCTGCGTCCATATATTTTTCCCCTATAGGCGAGAACCGATACAATTAAATAATTAGCAAACATAATATACTTTGAGGCAGAAGGCTTTGCTCCATTTTCCAACCATGGGGAGGTAAGAAAATGAAAAAAATAAAGTCTTTTGTGGGTGCCAGTGCAATAGGGCTGGCTGTTCTTTTTGGAGGGGTTGCGGCAACGGCGCCACCTATAGATTTTGACAAGATAGTCTCCAGGGGATATGGGGTTAATGAAATTCCCTCTATAGACAACCCAAAGTTTGAATCTCCTGCAGAGGCAGATGCATGGCTGAGTGATTCTGACCTTGTGATGACCCTGGTGGACAAAGAGACTGAGCGGGTTTACCCGCTGGAGATACTGGTATGGCATGAGATAGTGAATGACTCAATAAATGGAAAGCCGGTGCTGGTAACATATTGCCCGCTAACTGACTCCGGTAGGGTCTATTTTCGTGAGGTAGATTACACCACATTTAAATTTCTGAACTCTGGGAGCTTGCTCAATTCCAATACGTTGATGTATAGCAACGACAGCACAATGTGGACCCAGATAGATGGGAGGGCAATATTTGGCAATAGCTTCGGTGTCGAGCTAATACCCCTGAAGGTGGATGTTGTGAAATGGGGCGAATGGAATGCAGAACACCCAGATTCCCAAGTACTGAGCCGCGATACTGGCTTCGAGAGGGATTATGGTAGCGACCCTTACGGTGGATATGCCAATTATCCAGATCTGCGCTTCCCGGCAGAACCTTTAAGTGACTTGCTCCCCACAAAAGAGGTGGTTTATGGGCTGCAGGTTGAGGGGCAAAGCAAGGCCTACAAGGAGGCAGACATCACAACCCTGGGAACTATTGAGGACCGCATTGGAGAAGTTGACATCCTCATTGAAAGGCAGAAGGATGGAACTGTAAATACGATAAGAAAGGACACTGGAGAGGCTTTGGACAGGACCCGCGGTTATTGGTTCGCCTGGTATGCGTTCCACCCAGACACGCTGGTTTACTCAACAGGACAATAGTTTTTTCTTATTTTTTTGTTTTAATCTTCAGATAATTGGAGGAGGACCAATTTTTTGAGCACTGGACCACTGGACAGCATGGGCACGCAGTTTTATAAAGAAATCCGCCACACTAGTTCATGTTGCTGCATTGACTGGCTTTGTCCGTGGTGCAGCCGACCCCACCCAGAGATGGGTTGAAACAAAAACCGAATAGGAAGGAGGTCGAGAGAATGGAAAAGAACAAACCAGAAAGGAAGTTTAAGGCTGGCCCCTTGGTGGCCACAATATGGAAGAACTCGGCTGTGAGGCCGAACGGAGAGAAGGGCGAATTCTATACCGTGAGCTTGGACCGGAGTTACAAGGATAAGTCCGGCAAATGGGCCAAGACCAGCTCACTTCGGGTGAATGACCTGCCAAAGGCTGTTCTCGTGCTGCAAAAGGCATACGAATACGTTACCTTCAAAGACCTCGGGTTGGCATCCGAGGCGGAAATTACCCTCAGCGGTGAGGAGATTGAAGAGATATGATGATTAAAGGTGATTGAAATCGCAAAAAATGATGAGTTTAAAATAAGTGATCTCCCGGGAGTGGGGCTGGCGACAGCAACCAAGCTCCAGGAAGGAGGCTATGACAACCTGATGGCAATTGCAGTTGCATCCCCCGCAGAATTGGAGGAGGCAACAGGGCTAGGCACAGCAATTGTCAGGAAGATGATTAATTATGCCCGCGACAAGCTCAAGATGGGCTTCCAATCGGGCGCAGATTTGCTAGAGCGAAGGTCACAAGTGCTTAGGATTTTGACATCCAGCGAGGCCCTTAACAAGCTAATGGGCGGCGGGTTTGAGACAGGTTCAATTGTTGAGGCATTCGGTGAGTTCGGTTCTGGTAAGACACAGATTGCCCATGTGCTGGCTGTGATGGTTCAAAAGCTGGACCCTGGCTGCTATGCTGTTTATATTGACACAGAGAACACATTCAGGCCTGAGAGGATTGAGCAGCTCTCCAAGGGCGCAGGGCTTGACCCAAAGGATGTGCTGGAGCACATAAAGGTTGCCCGTGCGTACAATTCGGATCACCAGATGCTCCTTGCTGAGAAGGTTGAGGACCTGATGAAGGAGGACAAACTGCGCGTCCGCCTTCTGGTTGTGGATTCCTTGACTGCCCATTTCAGGGCTGAGTTCATCGGCCGGGGCACGCTTGCTGAGAGGCAGCAGAAGCTGAACCGGCACATGCACACCCTGATGAGGCTTGCCGACACCAATAATATTTGCGTCTTTGTGACAAACCAGGTTATGGCCACGCCCGATGTGTTTTTCGGCGACCCAACAAAGGCCATTGGCGGACACATAGTTGCCCACGCATCCACATACAGGATTTACCTCAGGAAAGGCAAGAAGGGATGCAGGGTAGCCAAACTGATTGACTCGCCCCACCTGCCAGAAGGGGAAGCAGGATTCATGGTCAAGGAGGAAGGGCTTGAGGATATCTAAAATTTTTAAGATTCTTTTTTATCTCTTTTTTTAATTGACATGACTAATCGTTTTGGGCCGTTTCTATTAGTACATTAAAATTTGCGGACTATACCCTAAAGTTGTACCTTGAATTGAAGACCAATTAAACAGGGGATTAAGCAAGAGCTTTGCTCTAATACCCCACCCAACCATAAAAGTGACTGCCTTGTCAACCTTCCTTGGGCTATGATTCCAAGCTGCCAGCAGATTGTTTTCCAAATTCCCTTTTGAAAATGAATCCCTCTCAAGAATATATTCCCTTGAAATCTTTCCTATTTTAGGAATCTCCACATTCTCTCTATATTTACTTAGAATCAAAGCCATATGGAGAACTTCCCGAATCTCAGAAGCGGGACAACTTTTTCCGGCTCTCCATGCTTCTCCGAGATATTTATTCCTCCTTTTAGGCTCATTAACAAGATATGTTCTCTCTACAACATCTATCTTTTTTTGTGGGAGGGGCTCACCGGCATACCACTCAGCCACCTTTAGCCATTTTCTCATGTTACTCTCAGCTGAAACTACTTCTCCAGCAGCTTGAGTTGCCTTTTTTACTGCCTCAGTAACACTTTTCTCCTGATTAAGCTTGAACTCGCCCCGGATACTGTTAAAAACCGATTCAGGAATCGGAGTTTCAGAAAATTTTTTTGCGACTTCCATCCAAAATTCCATTGAAGCTCTACCCATATAGGGGATTCCTATCCCATTTATCTTATCAAGCAGTAGGGTAATTTTATAATGGATATCAAATTGAATTGGAATAATCTCTCCGTTGGGTTTGAGATAACCGAGATATATTCCTCTAGCAACATCAAGTGCCGTTTTCAATGCAAATTCTTTGAGAATTCGGCCAAAATTCTTATCCTCCAACCCCCTTTCTATCATACTTTCTAGTGCACTACCCCATCTACATCTCCAGGCATCATCTTTTGGATCCATACCAATAGATTCTGCTAGAGGTCTAATTATCTCCAAAAGAGAATTCTCTTGTGAATCTGAAACAAAATTAGTTGGATTTGGCATTATTTAGGAGAAACCCCTCTTGTTTAAAAGCTTTACGTTTTTTAACTACTATTAAGTAACTAATAAACCTTATGTCTGAGTTTGGATTCAAAGACCAAATTGTTTCACTAAGTCTAGAATTTTGATATGGGATTCAGCGCAAGTTCAAACTTAATATCTAATTTTCGCTCAGCCACTCAATCTCTTTCTCATCAAGCCCCAGCTCGAGAGTGAGCTGGTCGCGCTTGGTTTTGTCATTCAGGAAAATCGCCTGCAGATACGGCACGGTCTCCTGGAATGCGTAGTGCTTTGATGAGTGCGTAACAGCTGCAAGCTTTGCTGCAATAGAATTCCTGAGCTGGTTCTTCCTGTTCCATATCCATATTTTCAGCGGGCGGCCCGGGCGCTTGTATTTTCCAGGCGTTTTATACTTCTCATCCTTTGCCAGCGCAACCCCTGCTGTTATGAGTGAGTTCACATAAACCAAAAGCCTCCAGTGCTGCCATCTGGCAATCCTACCCTTGAAAACATCGGCATGCGAGAGGCAGTCATATGCCCTCATAAGGTCCAGGGCCTTGTTGTACTCAGCTGGAATATTCTCATCCACCCACATAATTATCTCATCAATATCTTCATCAACATTGTCCATTGCTGAGAGTGCAACGTCCAATTCCTTGGTCTTGAAAATCCTTGTGAGTGCATCCATTATTGTGATAATCCTGCGTCTGTCAAACAAAATGCTAACCTGTTCCATTGTTAAGCGTTTCTCGCCGCGGGTGAGCAGGAAAAGGTCAATTAAACCAGCGCGGAGGTCCCCGTCAGCACGCCTTGCAACCGCCTCAAGTGCGTCCTCATCATAAGCGAGCTCCTCGCCTTTGCACACATTCTTGAGCGCGGAAAGCAAATCCGGCACCTCAATCTTGTTGAACTGAATCATCTTTGCAGCCTTGCGCAGCGCAGAGAATTTCTGTTCAAAAGGGTCGTTTGCAGTCATCACAATCGGGAAGCTGCTTTCCGTGATAAGCTTCAGCAATTCCTGGAGTCCTCCCCTATCTTCTCGGCCCGCAAGGCCATCAATCTCATCCACAAGTATGATTTTTCCGCGCATGAAAAGGCTCATCTGCTTGCTCGCTGAACCAACTATGCTGTTTATTGCATCCTTATTCCTTAAATCCGAGGCATTGAGCTCAACAAGCTCCAGGTTAAGCTCCTTGGCAATTGCTTGTACCGCAGCTGTTTTGCCACACCCGGTTGGGCCGTAGATAAGTGCAGCATCGCCGCCATGCTTATAGCCCGAGATATAGCTCTTGAGCTCAGAAAGCCCTTTCTCCTGCCCGAGCACGCTCTTGGAGTTCTCGGGCGAATACTTCTTAGTCCACATATCTCCCATCTGCAAAAATAAGCTCTGACACTTTATTAATTTTTTTAAACAATTGTCTTAATTTTCGCAACGGTAATAGTGGCGCCGCCCGGGTGGGGGATGCCCAGAGGCGCAGCCGATGGACGCCAGAAATCCGAATGATTTCTGAGCGCCCCCCACGGGGTGCCCGGGGAGGAGCGTAAGCGACGACGGCCGCCAAAGTTGTTGCTACATCCACAAGAATATTTTAAAGCGTTCTGCACAGCCCGGTCTACCAAAATATATTTAAAGCTTCGTGCACTCTCGTAACCCCATGTCAAGAAACGATAAGGTTTTCATGCCCTCATCCCAGGGAGGCCTGGTAAGGTACTTTGATGAGGAAGAGAGCAGGTTCAGGATAAAGCCGGGGTACGTTATTATTTTTATTTCCCTGATAGTTATTGCTGAGATTGTGCTTCACCTGATGTGAGGTATTTCTTATGATGCCCAAGATGAACCCCAGGCAGATGGAATCAGTAATGAGACGCATGGGGATTTCCCAGGTTGAGATTCCGGCCAAGGAAGTAATTATAAGGTGCGATGACCGCATAATAACCATCAACAACCCCTCTGTAACCAAGGTTAAGATGATGGGCGCAGACACATTCCAGATAGGCGGCGAGGTTTCAGAGAGCGCAATTAGCGCAGAGCCTGAAATAAGCGATGATGACGTTGACCTGGTAGTTGCACAGACCGGAGCCTCAAAAGAGGTAGCCCAAAAGGCCCTAAAGAAAAATGAGGGCGACATTGCAAAGACAATCCTGGAGCTAAAGCCCCAAACATAAACTTTTTATAGATAGTTCTATACTAAATATATATGGAGAAATTCCAGGAGTCTCGCGAAAAGGCAGAGCGGTGCCTTAAAATTGCCGACCATATGCTTTTTGTGACATACCCCCTGGTAAAGGATGATAAGCTCCTCATGGCAATCCTGGAGAATATTTTTCTCACATTCACAAACAGCATGGGCTCGGTGCTGTATTACGAGCGGCTGTTTAAGCGCATCCCACCCTTCCATGACAACTACGAGTCGAAGCTCAACCTTTTCATCCAGAAGGTAATGCCCCAATACAACATTGACCGCAGGTTTGTTGACTCCGTTGTCAAGGCCCGCGACCTGCTTGTGGAGCGCAAGCTTGCCCCCGTTGAGTTCACAAAGCATGGAAAGTTTATTATATTCTCTAAGGATTACCAAATGAGAGCAATAAGCGTTGACGAGCTGAAGGGCTTTGTCCAGGTGGCCAAGGAATTCGTCAAGCTGAACAACAGGATAATTGAGAAAAATGAATACATATTTAGATAATGCGAAGCAAGAGCTGATGAGAACGGACCATCTCCTTTACGTCAGCCTCAAGTACACAAGAACCGTTGACATCCTCAAGAGCATACTCAAGAAGCTCATTGCAGTGTTTGACAATTGCATAATGGCACTCCTGAAGCTTAAGGTGGAGCAGGGCAAGATAAAGGAAGTGCCGAGCAATGTCATGTCTAGGATTGAGACAGTTGAAAAGTTCTATCCCCACCCTGAATTCAAGCAGCTCCTCAATTTCTACCTTGTCATGAGGAAGTTGGACAAGGGCGAGCCAATACGCTCAAACGAATACCGCCGTGGCGTGAGGATGAGTGTAACACTAAAAGGGATCATTGTTGAGGTTGACATCGACAGCATTGAGGAATACTTTAAATTGACCGAGACATTACTTAGGATTACCTCAAGAATACTCACCTTGGCAGAGGATGGTGGGGAAGAGAATCTTGAGGACATCACCCACGGGGTAAGAATTGATCTCAAGTTTGAGAGGGGCTAATCATGGCAAAGGTGCTGGGTATAGTCTCGGGTAAGGGCGGAGTGGGCAAAACAATAGTTTCCTTAAATCTTGGTCTTGCACTTAACAATTTCGGGCGGAGGGTTGTTGTAGTTGACGGTGACCTTTTCAAGCCAAACCTTGCTGTAAATCTGGGGCTTAAAGCCAAGGAGGAGAACACAATCCACCGGGCAATAAACGAAGGACGTCGTCTTGATGAGATGGTTTATGTGCACAGTTCCGGGCTTAAGCTAATCCCCGGCGATTCGACCGTGATGGAGCTGGACAAGAAACTCCACATAGCCAAACAGCTGTTAGAGGAGATGAAGAGCTGCGAGGTTGTAATCCTAGACATCCCTTCGGGGTTTGGAGAGGATGTGAATATGGCAATAAAGGCCTGTGATGCCTTGATTGTTGTTGTAACACCAGACGCTGCCTCAATGCAGGACGGCTTGAAGACAATAAGGCTTGCAGGGCAAATTGGTGTAACTGTGTTGGGTATTGCTATCAACCGTTCAGAGGGCACACCTCAGGAGCTCACAAGCGATGACGTCAGTAAAGTCACAGGCAGGCCAGTGCTTGTCGTAATCCCAGAGGACAATGCAATGGTGAATGCCCAGCGCTTCAACCAGCCCTTGGTGCACCTAATTCCCGATTCACCTGCAACAACCAGCTTCAAGAAGCTGGCAGCAACCCTCCTGGGCGAGAAATACGCTGAAACCCTCAAAAAAGAGGATGAGCACAGCGCCCTAAAGGCGCTTCTTAAGAAATTGGGATTCTGAGGCAAAAAATTTCTTAATTTTAGAGTAGTAACTCCCCGTAAGGTTTATAAATCCCCTCCTCTTTGCCTGCCACGGGGGCATAAATATCTAATACAAACTAAATGAGGGAATGAAAATGCAAACACTAGAAGAGCAAGTGAAAGAAGTGTTAATCCAGAAGGCCGCAGATGAGAATTACAAGCTGATGCAGGAACCAAAATACACCGACATGATAAAGAAATTTGTGGGCGATATGGTTGTGTCAGTACTTACAGCAATGCCTGCTGATGAGAAGGAGGGTCTTTCTGAAGATGAGATTGCTGAAATGAAGGAAGAGCTTGACACTGAAATATCCGCTACCTTCGCTAGCCCAGATATTCTGAAACAGGCAGCCCTGAGCTCAGCCAGGAATCAGTACATAACACGAGAGGAGTTAATGGCCCAACTTGATCAATTGTATCAGACGGTTGTAACTGGGACAGGAATTATTAGTGATGCTGCCTTTGCCCAATTGAAGAGTAAGTTTAACGCGCTCTTGGATAAGGGACTTGGCAATAATGATAAGGTCATTGCAGGGTATGTCAATGTCGCCAAAAGGGACGGTCTGGAAAAGGTAGTGACTCCTGAGGCAGAGGGTGAAGTGACAAGGAAATTATATCCAACGGCAGAGGCATATATCGCAGCAGGAGAGGAGGCTTACGAAGCTATAAAACAGGTCTTTACAGGCTTCCAGGAATTCACCAAATCCTTTGGTGAGGGTGGGGTCATGTTTGGGTCTCTGTTTGGAGCCCTCCAGCAGTCTATTGAGAGCATGGATGAGATGAACAGGGACGTGTTTGCTGCCAGAATCCAGCAGAAGGCCAAGGAAATCTACAGCCAGTAGACTTAACGGGGGTTTTCCCCCATTTTCTTTTTCTTTTCATTAAAAAACTAGCCAGAGTCTACTCTCTGTTGAATCAACCCATTAAGTTTATAAAGAGCCCCCTATTTGCTAAATGCGAGAAATCAGAGCACAGGAAATTTTTTAAAGGGGGATTGGTTCCCTTTTAAATCACACCATGGAACAGAAAGCTATAGGCAAGGATTTCAGGCACATCGTGCGAGTCGGTGGCGCAGACATAGAGGGCAAGAAACAGGTTCTTTATGCATTGAGAAAGATAAAGGGAATAAACTTCCTTTTCGGCAACGCCATCTGCACCCTAGCTAAGATAGACAAAAGAAAACTTGCTGGAGACCTGACTGATGCAGAGGTTGAGCAGATAAACCAGGTCATTGCACATCCGGAGAACTACGGAATGCCCGAGTGGATTCTGAACAGGCGCATTGACCCAGAAACAGGCGTAACCAAGCACCTATTTGGCCCAGACATTGCCTTCACCAGGGAGTCTGACATAAAGCTTATGAAGAAAATAAAGAGTTACAAGGGCATCAGGCATGCCAAGGGCCTTCCAGTGCGCGGCCAGCGTACCAAGTCCAATTTCAGAAGGAACAAAGGCAAGACACTTGGCGTTATAAAGAAGAAGGATAACAAGGCAGAGTAAAATGGGAGACCCAAAATTTCCAAAGAAGAAGTACGTGACCCCGAACCATCCCTGGATGCGGGCTAGGCTTGAGTCTGAAAAGGTTTTGGTAAAAGAGTATGGCATACCCACAAAAAGGGAGCTCTGGAAGATGGATTCCATAAGGAAAAAGGTCACTGACCGTGTCAGGGGCATGATTGCAGACAAGAGCGAGCAGGCCCAGAGGGAAAAGAAGCAGATGGCTGCGAGGCTCTACACGCTCGGGCTTGTTGAGAGTGAGAACTGCGACACAGACAGGCTTCTTGGTATCCAACTCAAGGATTTGCTTGAGCGAAGACTTCAGACATTGGTATTTAGAAAAAACATTGCCCACTCAATGAAGCAGGCGAGGCAGATTATTGTTCATGGCCACATTTGCGCAGGCAACCGCAAGCTGACTTCACCCTCTCACGTCACCACGCGGGCAGAAGAGGCCCTGATCAGGGTCGCGGCTGATTCTCAATTTAACAATCCAGAACACCCTGAGATGGCGAAGCAGGTGAAGCCAAAGAAAGCAGTAAAGGGGGCAGCATAAAATGGTAGAGACAATAAAGACACGATGGGGCGTTGCTCACATCTACTCTTCTTATAATGATACTATAGTTCACATAACAGACATTTCTGGCACAGAGTCAATTGCCACCAGGTCAGGTGGAATGATTGTCAAATCAGACAGGATGGAATCCTCGCCAACAGCAGCAATGATTGCCGCTAAGGAGGCTGCCCAGATTGCCAAAGACCATGGAATCAATGCTCTCCATGTCAAGATTAAGGCTCCAGGCGGCCACAACGGCCCACACAACCCTGGCCCGGGTGCACAGGCGGCTGTCCGTGCATTATCCAGAATGGGAATGAAAATAGGCACAATAGAGGATGTCACCCCACAACCCCATGACGGCTGCAGGAAGAAGGGCGGGCGCAGGGGCAGGAGGGTATAATGAAACTTGAGCTTGTTAGCAAGGAGAAGGGAAACCAAAAGGCCTGCTTTGAGGTCGACGGTGTTGATTATTGGTTCCTCAACTCCATGAGGAGGCTAATGGCTAATGAGGTGCCTGTGCTGGCAATAGAGGATGTTGAGTTCAGAAAGAATGATTCGGCGCTCTATGATGAGATAATAGCCCTAAGACTGGGGCTATTGCCATTGACAACCGAGCTGAAATCCCTTTCACTAAAGGAGAACTGCACATGCAAGGGCGCAGGCTGCGGGCAATGCCAGGTTGTGATGAGCCTCAAGGAGAAAGGCCCAAAGATGGTTTATGCAAAACACATTAAATTCAAGGATCCAAAGATTGAGTGCGTTTACCCGGAAATGCCAATTGTCAAGCTGGACAAGAACCAGGAGCTTGAGTTTGAGGCAATAGCTGTGCTCGGTAAGGGCAAGGAACATGTCAAATGGTCACCCGGTTTGATATACTACAAATATTATCCATTACTCAAAATCACAGAGAAATGCAAGGACGGTTGCAAGGCCTGTGTCGAGGCCTGCCCGCAGGGAATATTGGAATCCAAGGGGGGCAAGCTCTCCATAAACGATAAGAAGCTCCTCGACTGTCACCTCTGCAAGGCCTGTGTTGAGGCCTGCCCGCATGGTAGTGTTAAGCTGGAACAGGATGAAACAAAGCATGTGCTGTACATCGAGTCCTGGGGACAGCTCAGCTTCAAGGACATAGGGCTTGAAGCAACAGAGATATTTGAAAACAAGCTACTCGAGCTTGCAAAATTGATAAAAAAATGATATGCGGGGGTAGCAAAGCGGTCAAATGCGCAAGGTTGAGGGCCTTGTCCCTTAGTGGGTTCGTGGGTTCGAAACAACAAGAAATGTTGCAGAAATCCCATCTCCCGCATATCCTTTGAAAAATGAAAAACCAAGTGCTTCAAGGGCTCATCGAAACATTGTATGGGCGCTCAAGGAAAGAGAACTCAAGGCTATTCAGGGCAATAGCCGACGAGCTGTCACGGCCGACACGAGCCGCGCGGGATGTCAACCTCTCAAAGCTATCCAAGGTAACAAAGGCTGATGAGTGGATAATTGTGCCAGGCAAAGTCCTTGGATCAGGCGTGCTGAAACACAAGCTTAATGTAATAGCTCTCTCTTATTCCAAGTCTGCACTTGAGAAGATTGAAGGCAAGAAGCTCACAATAGCTGAATTTGCATCAAGTTCAACCAAGGTTAAAGGGTTGAGGATTATTGGTTAAAATGATATTAATAGATGGTTCAAATTTGCTCCTTGGCCGGGTCGCCTCATTTGCAGCCCGCAAAGCACTCGAAGGCGAGCAGGTCACAATTATCAACTGCAACAAAATTTATTTGAGCGGCTCACCCACGAAGAGCATTGAGCGCTACAAGGGCAAGTTCACCCTGGGCACAATCCTACACGGGCCTTACATGTCCAAGAGCCCCGGGGCAATGATGAGACGCTCAGTGCGTGGTATGCTACCATGGAACCGAGTAAGGGGCAGGGATGCATTCCGCAGAGTGAAATGCTACTCAGATGTTCCTGAGGCTCTCAAGGGCAAGCCCGCAATCACAATTGAAAATGCTTCAATCAACAAGCTCCCAATCTCACGCTACATAACTCTTGTTGAGGTTTGCTCCAGGATAGGCACTAAAAGGGATAAAAAATGAGTAAGAAACTTATTACCGTATCAGGCAAGAGAAAACGTGCAATTGCTAGGGCCACCCTTAAGGAGGGTTCAGGGATTGTGCGTGTGAACAACATCCTAATCGAAAATTACAACCCTGTAGTCTACAGGATGAAGATAATGGAACCATTGATGCTTGGCTCAGAGGCAGCCAAAAAGGTGAACATTTCAGTTAAGGTTTCGGGTGGCGGGACCTCGGGGCAGGCAGAGGCAGCGAGGCTTGCTGTTGCCCGCGCGCTGGCCCAATTTGATTCCTCTTTGAATGATGTTTTCCTGAAGTATGACAGGAACTTGGTAGTTGCAGATGTGAGAAGAAACGAAACCTCAAAGCCAGGCAGGAGTAAGCCCAGGGCCAAGAGGCAAAAATCCTACAGGTGAGCGAACAATGATAATACCGGTGAGATGCTGGAGCTGCGGAAAGCCAGTTGGCCATTTGTGGGAGACATTCAAGCAGCGAGTTGCCAAGGGCGAGCAGGGCAAGGCAGTCATGGACGACCTTGGGCTTGAGAGATACTGCTGCAGGGGGGTTTTCTTGGGGCAAGTGGATCTCATTGAAGTTGCCGGGAAGTACAAGAAATTCTAATTATATTCTTGAGTAAACAAATCTTTTTATATGGCCTACTCGAATTCAGATGAAGTTCTAAAATGTATGATGTGATTATTATTGGGGCCGGTCCGGCCGGGCTTCTGGCTGCCGACACTCTATCCAAGCAAAAGCTTAGCGTACTCGTTGTGGATAAAGGGCTGGATATTTCTGCCAGGAAGTGCAAGACAAGCTTCACAAGCATCTCCTGTAAGCGCTGCCCTGTGTGCGCAATAATGTACGGAGTCGGCGGTGCAGGTGCATTCTCAGATGGTAAACTGAACATAAGCCATGAGATAGGGATGAACCTTTCTGAGCTGGGAATTCCAGCAGCGAGGGCAGACAGCCTGATAAAACAAGTTGATAAAATATTCCTTGAATGCGGCGTCGAGAACAAGCTCTACGGCCAGTCCAGGCGCGTGGGTGAATGGGTAAGGCGTACTGAAAAGGTTGATGCGTACCTGAAGCGAAACCATCCGGACAGGGAGCCATTAGTGAAGCTAGTCCCTGCGCTGCAGCGCCACATCGGTTCAGACAAAACCCCCAAGGTGATTTCTAACCTCAAGCAGAAGCTGGTGGAGCAAGGGGTAAAATTCAAGCTGGGCTTTGAGGTTGAAGACATACTAAAAAACAACCGCTTCTTTGTCAAGGGAGGCTCAACTATGTTTGAGTCAAAGCACTTGATTGTTGCCCCTGGCCGAGGAGGCGCGTACTGGTTTAGGGATTTGGCCAAAAAGCTTGGGATAATTACCTCATTCGGCCCCATTGATGTGGGCGTAAGGGTTGAGCTGCTGGCCAAGGAAATGGATGAGATTACTAGAGTTATTTATGACCCAAAATTCAGGATGGTAACGCCAACATACCAGAACGAAGTCCGCACATTCTGCACAAACCCGCACGGGTATATCACAATGGAGCAGGTTGACAAGCTGCTCCTGGTGAACGGTCATGCGCTTCGTAGCAAGAGAACAAAAAACACTAACTTTGCCTTACTATACACAATCAACCTCACAGAACCTGTTGTTGACTCCACAAAATACGGGAGGAGGATTGCAAGTTTCTGCAATTTCATCTCGGGAGGCAAGATACTTCTGCAAAGGCTCGGCGACCTCAGGCGTGGTAAGCGCACTAGGATGAGGGATATACGTGCAAACGAAGTTAAGCCAAGCCTCAAGGCAATCTGCTGTGGTGACCTGGGTTTGGGGCTGAACTACAGGATAATCACAAACATGATGGAAAGCCTGGATATGCTCAACATGGTGCTCCCCGGCATAAGCAAGGATAGCACATTGCTCTACGCGCCGGAAGTTAAGTTCTATGACACCAAATACAAGACAGACAGCAATCTTGAGACCAATCTCCCAGGCATATTTGTTGCCGGGGATGGCTGCGGCAAGTCCAGGGGAATAATCGGTGCGGCTATTACAGGCATAATGGCTGCAGAGGGTGTATTAAAAGCCAGAAAGGCTCAGGAATAATCACGCCAGGTGTGCCCACATTTTGTGCAGCGCAAGAATTTTGTGGCAGCCTCATCTGCAGCACGGGTCTGCTGGAGCCAGTAGTAAGCCTCATTGTTCTTGCATTTTGGGCATTCCTCAGGAGTCTTTGGCAGCACCTGGATTTCCTCCTCAACAATCTCAACCTTCTTATGACCCCCTGTCACGGATTCTGAGAGTGTTGAATCACCCTGTGATTTGAGTATATGCTTGCACTTGACGCACTCCAACATACCTTTCTGCTTCCCCGCCTTGAGTATCGAACCGCATTTCGGACAAAAGAGCATTATTATCACCTCAGCAATGAACTCATTATCTCCGTGAATTTAATCTTTATCCATCCCAGCCAGGGGATTTTAAAACCCGCCACACCCAACACACGATCTTCTGTAATTTCCTTCTCCATAATTGGGGGCTGTGGGTAGCTCCTGGGATTATGGTCACCCTTGGTTGTGAACACGTACTTCTCGTTCTGCTTTGTTATCTTTACAACCCTATGGATTATTGGGTTGGGTTGGCCTGCCTTAAACACAATAATGTCCCCCACCTTTATGTCTGCCGGGTTCCTACCGCGGATTATCATTATGTCCCCCTTGCTGAACCCATGGCTGTAGGGGTAACCCTCAAACTCAGATTTTGTAATGCTAAGGTTATTCTTATACCATGAACCGCAGGTATTCCAGTACTCATAGTTAGAGAAGCTCCTGTTCTGCTTCCCGCATATCTCCCAGAGCATACTATCTGTCTTTGCACACTTGTTATCCTTTGTGTCAAGCAGGATGCACGGGTGCATCAGGCGATGGTCCATGCTCTCACTCATAACGGCCACAACAGGATAGGAAGTGCCAAGTACAAACCCGATTCCGGGGTAGATTATGAACTTGATAAGAACAAAGGCAATTATCACATTGGCAATCCAGCTCCAGATGCTGTTGCTGTGCCAAATAAACCGCCATAGCTTCTTCAACACCGTATTCCCCATTTACCCATAAAGATGGCGCAAGAATTAAAAAGCTATCGGTTTTGGAGGGATATATGAGACCAGAGAAACTTCTGGAGAAGGGCCCCAACCAGGCCTACTGCGGTATCATCCAGCTTAGGTGTGAAAACCCAGAGAAACTTGATAGGATTTTTCATTTCATCAGGGATGCAGCCACCAAAGGCACTTATGCAATTTCGAAAGTCACTGAGTTCAGGGAGGGGTTTGACTTTTATCTAACTGACAGGAGCCTCTTGCACCATCTCGGGAGCCAGCTGGAGCTAAGGTATGGGGGCTATAGAAAGGGCTCTGAGAAGTTAGTGACAAGAAACAGGCTCACAGGCAAGCCAGTGCGACGCTCTGTGATATACTTCAGGGCATTCCCTCACCAGCCCGGCGATGTAGTGATTTATCAAGGGAAACCCCTGAAGATTCTCAAGGTCTCAAAGAGGATTGTTGCTTTGGATTTGGCTGCCAACAAGAACATATCATTTGAATACAAAGAGGGCCAGGTTCTGGAGCAGCTCAAGTCCGAAGAGGCGCACGTTTCCCAGCACCAACCGTATCTCATGCTTCTCCACCCCGAGACATTCCAGCCCGTGAAGCCAGAGAACCAGGCATCACTCAAGAAAGAGGTGTATAATGTAGTGGTTATTGGCAGTAGGGTTTACATAGTCTAGAGCCGAAGAATTCTAAGTGCAAGGGCTGAGAAGAATGGAATAGTAAGATTATCCTCCACGCTGTTGCCGCGCGGAAATTCCTCTAAGAGCTCAATACCCATTCCCACAAACGATGCCAAAAGGGCTTCCAGCGGGGACACAAAAAAGAGGGTTGCCACAGCACTGGCAGCAAATCCAGCCAGCGTACCTTCCCAGGTCTTTCTGCCGTTAATGTGGTGCCTTATCTTGCCAAGGTGTTTCCCTATTATTGTTGAAACAGAATCCCCAAAGCTGAGCACGCATATCCCCGCCAATGCAGCGTCCCTGGGGAAGGCAATAAGGGTCAGGAAGCAGCCCAGCAGCAGAAAGAAGAACCCTTTGCCCGGGAACTTGTTGCGTTGGTTATCTCTCTCAAAATTGTTTAGGAGCCATTCCAGAGCTGGGTGCTTAATCTGCTTGTTAAAGTAAAACCCTAAACCCGAGCATAGCGCCAACACAAAAAGCCAAAAGGGGCTGATGCTGGTAAACTTAAAAATTAGGATAATGGCTAGCCCTATTGCCATATGGGTGAGCTGCCTGCGCAGCTCAAACCTCACATCCATCGAAAAGCCCTCCTTGTGAATTTTCCAAATATCCCTTTGATTTCCTCCACCACCACAAAATAATGCCCCACAATATAACCCAGGAGCGCTCCCCCAATAACATCAGACAGGAAGTGGTAGTTGAAGTAAAGCCTGCTGAACCCTACTAGTATTATGAACACCAACCAGAAGGTTTTCAGCTTGGGAAACTCCTTATCCAATACAGGCAGTGTGGCAAAGGCAACCGTGGTGTGCCCGGATGGAAAAGAGCTTCCTGGAAATAATCCCTGCGGTATGACCGGGCGGGGCCTGCCCACCAGAAACTTGATCAGGCTGCTAATACCTGCCGCAACTCCCACGCCCAGCAACAGGACAATTATCCATTTTCTTTTCTTCTCCTCCCAAAGGAAAAGCGAAGTCATTAGCAGCAGCACAACGATAACAGAGCCAAGATCGGTAATCCAATGCATAATTATGTCATTCAGAGGATTGTGCAGAAAGACAACAGATGCTGAAACCCATTTGTCAAGGAAGAAGCTAATAATGAAAATTACAATTAGGATGGCGATTTCAGCTTTTCTATTCATTTGATGTCTACCTTTGATACCCTCTCTTTCACATACTCCTGTGAGGCAAGCCACTTCAGTAAACTAAGGGGTTTTGTAAACTCACGCTTCTCTATTGCCACAAGCCTCCCTCTCTTTTCAACACACTTCCCGTGGGCTGCACGGAAATTTTTGACATGGGCTCCGGCACTAACAGGGGGGCCCGAAACCTCGTGCTCTGGGCTAAGTTCGGCCTTAAAGACAAACCACATACTTGCCCTCTTGTTTTTATCCCATTCCCAGCCCCGTTTGATTATTGAGAAGCCGAATTCCTCGGCCTTATCGCCAATATGCTCAAACACTTTGAGCAGCTTTGCACCCACCACATCCTCCTTGCCACGAAGCGGAGTGAGGGTTAGCCAAACCACTGGCTTGTCACGGTGCTGCTGCCGTAGCTTACCCTCTTCAATAATCTCCTTTGTGAAAAACCTAATTGAGGGGCTTTTTTTAAATTCCCGAGCCAGCTTTGCAAACAGGGTTAAACTTTCCAGGCTCAGCGCAGCAGCTGCATTCCTGGTTGCCTGAACCGGGTCAATGAGCACTAGTGCCCCCAACTTGGATGTGTTTAAGGAGAGCGTTGCTTCCTCGGAGCTTTTGTAGTAGAAAGCCGGGTCAATAACAGTGCTCTTTTTCCATTTTGTTGCGGCATCTATAAGCTCATCAAAACCCCCAAAATGGGCACAAAGAATCTCACACACATACCCTGAAAACCCGCGCCTGTAGCTCTCTGCGCCATAGAGCCCATTTGCCCTGAGAAATGCCTTAAGCAGGAGCACAGTTTTCCATCCTTCGGGGCCGGTGTGCTTCTTCACCCATCCCACATGCAGCGGGCTTATGTCAGTTATATTCACAGCCTCATTGGCTTTTTTAATGCTCAATATTGGCACAACCTCAAACCTTAGCCCTTGGTATTCCACCCGGAAGTAATCCCTGCTGCCATGGAGCCTCTCAATACCTTTGAAAGCGACCTTGAGTTTTGACTCGAGCAAGTCTGATAATTTACCACTCTTGGCTTTGAATTCAGAGAGGGGGTATCTCAAAAAGATATCCACATCTGCAATACCCTTTAGCCATGTGCCCTTGGCAAATGAGCCCCCAACGAAGACCTCCTGTTTTGTGGCTTTCTCCAGCAGAGCACTAAAGCAGTCAACCTTGCCCTTAACATCTAAACGCTCATTTTCACTCGGTTTCACCTGCTCCAAGGCTGTTTTGAGAATATCTTCTCCCATTGCCGTGAGTGTGGGTTCCACCTATAAAAGGTTTTCGAGAACCCACAAATTATTAAATCCTGCTCGCTTGTCCGCAAGGTGTGATAAAGCGAATTGATACGCCCTCCGGGGAGCCTGTTGTGGACCTTGCACTGGATACCCTTAAGATAGGTAAGCAGGCGCTTGTATTTGTGGCCACAAAATCCTCTGCAGAACGTTGCGCAGAACTCATTGCCCAGAGAGCCAATAAGCCATGTCCATCAGAGCTTGCTGAGAAGGCGCTTTCTGCACTTCCGCGCCCCACATCACAGTGCGAGCGGCTTGCCAAGTGCCTCAGGAAAGGGATTGCCTTCCACCATGCAGGGCTTCATCCAAAGCAGAAGGAGCTTATAGAAGACAATTTTCGCAGCGGCAACATTGGGATAATCTGCTGCACAACCACAATGGCAGCAGGCGTTGATTTGCCGGCATTCAGGAGTATAATCCGCGATTTGAAAAGGTACACTGCCCGAGGCATGGAGTTCATACCTGTTCTTGAATACCACCAGGCAGCAGGCCGCGCAGGGCGCCCGGGCATGGAAGAATTTGGAGAGGCGATAGCTATTGCCAAGACAGAAGGACAGGCTGATGAAATTATTGAAATGTTCATCAAGGGCAAGCCGGAAAATATTTACTCAAAGCTTGCTGTTGAGCCAGTGCTTCGGACGTACCTACTCTCGCTAATCGCAACAGGGCTTTGCAGGACCGAGGAGCAGCTCCTTGCGTTCTTCTCAAAGACATTCTGGGCCAAGCAATATGAAGATATGGCTGCGCTGAATGGGACAATCCTGCGAATACTTTCAATGCTGGAAGGCTGGGGCTTCATAACAGGGGCAGCTGATGAGGGGTTTGTATCTGCCTCAGATTTGAACAGCAAAAAGCTGAGGGCGACCCTGCAGGGCAAGCGCGTTGCCGAGCTTTACCTTGACCCTTTGACAGCCCATGAACTTGTTGAGGGAATAAAAAAACTGGGCAGTAAGGCCACAGAGCTATCATTTGTACAATTAATCTGCTCAACACTGGAGATGAGGCCTTTGCTGAGGGTGAGGCAGCGTGAATACGACGCATACCAGGAATTCATAGGTGAGCACGCAGAGGAATTGGTTGTGGAAGAGCCCTCTTATTTCGATTCAAGCTATGAGGATTTCATCAACTCAGTTAAGACATCAATGATGCTCATGGAGTGGATGGATGAGACAGATGAGGAGGAGCTAATGGAGAAGTTTGGCATCCGCCCAGGTGAAACAAGATATAAACTAGAGATTGGAGACTGGTTATTCTACTCAATGAAGGAGCTTGCAACAATACTCAACCTCAAGGCCCATAACGCCCAGATTGAGCGCCTCAGGACCAGGCTCAAATACGGAGTTAAGGATGAGCTGATTCCGCTCCTCAGGCTCAAGGGCATTGGCCGTGTCCGTGCACGTAGGCTGTTCACAAACCGCATAAAGGACATTGGCGACATCAAGCGTGTGAGCCTCTCAGAATTGACATATATCTTAGGTGAGAAAACAGCAAAGGGAATAAAGGCGCAGGTGGGTGAAGGTGAATTCAAAGAGGAGCTTGAAGACAGCTGACGGCAGCCTCACGTTCTTTAACAAGGAAGCAGGGGAGACATACCATTCTGTTACTGGCGCACTTGAGGAGGCATTTGGCAAGTTCATTGCCCCCACAGGGGTTGAGCGCCTCGCATCACGGGCCTTTGTTGTGTTTGACATTTGCTTCGGCCTCGGTTACAACACGACAGCTGCGCTCCATACCTTCTTGGAGCAAGCCACTGAAACTGGATTCATGGAGCTTTATGCTTTTGAAATTGATAAATGGATAATTGGGCAGGCAGCAAAAATAAATGTGCCTGAGTTCATTGAAGAAAGCTATTCTGCCATCCGGGGGTTGGCCGGGCATGGCAGTGTCTATTCGGACAATTTTTCATTAAATCTTATTGTGGGTGATGTGAGGAAAACCCTTCCCGGGCTGCGTCTTCGTGCAGATTTGGTTTTCCTTGACCCTTTCTCCCCAAAGCATGCCCCAGATTTGTGGCAGCAGAAATTTATTACAGAGATTCGCAACCACTTGCTTCCTGGCGGTGTGCTCACAACATTCAGCTGCGCCCGTTCAGTGAGGGATGCCTTGCGGGCCAATGGATTTGAGGTTAGCGACGGTCCAAGGATTGGCCGGCGGGGCCCTTCGACCGTGGCAAAAGTATTTAAATAAACCGGCTTTCTGCACGGTTAATGGGACGGTAGCTCAGCCTGGGAGAGCGCCAGACTGAAGATCTGGATGTCCTGGGTTCAAATCCCAGTCGTCCCATTTTTTTATTTGCTATAGAACAGTTGGGGTTCCGGCACTGGCCTGGCGATGAATTTTATTTCTCTCAGATGTTCCACATCTTCTGCAACCACAACAGAGCCATGGCCGCATAGGTTTACAGAGAAATTTGTGGCTTCTCCATCCTTAACCGCACCCCAAATGAGCTCAGAGCCATTGGTTTTCCCTGAAATTGCAACCCCACCACTTGTGAATGGGGCATTCTCAACATATGAGTGCGTGTGGATAATGTACCTTGCATTCTTGAAATATTGGTAAAGATTCATGTGCATGCTGGCATCCTCCCCCTGATCTGGATACCCAGACTCAATTGCCGTATAATTGAGTACCGGTCTCCCATCAACCCTAATCTCCGAATCAGCAGGTGAGCGCAGGCTCACAGGTGAGAATATCCTCCGTTCGGCCCATTCTTTTGTATTTTGTAGCCTCCCATAAATTTTCTCCTCTTCTTTTGCCAAAGATTTTAATTCATAAGTATTCAAAAAAATCGTGCCTAGGCTGTTAAAGTTGGGATGCCATTGGCCGTACATGAATGAGGCACTCTCAATAAAAGAATCGTGCGGACCATAACCTCCTTGGTTCCCATATGTTGCGACAAGCCCCTTGTTCTTCTTGAAATAATCCAGCAAAAGCCTTGTGAAATGCATTTCAGCCGGGGCTTTTGTATCAATTCCACCCCTGGATTGCACCCTTTTGTAGCCTTTCATCTCTTCCACTCTCTTATCCAGCACCCTGGCTATCCTGACAAAATCGTCGCAGTCATCAAGGTAGAGATTTCCTATTGAGTCGAGCACCCGGGCATTCAAGGCGCCCCCGAGGTCCATGAATATTTCTAGCACTAGTTCGGGGTTTGAGTAATTATTTGAATCCAATAATTTTGTAACAAGTGGCTCTTTTCCATTGAGATTGGTAACTCCACGGATTATATTTGTACCAGCTGACCCAATTTTATTGTTGAGTTCCTTCCATTTGGAATTATAATTGTTTTCAAACGTGGGGAGCCAATAGATTACCGGGAACTTTTGATTAACCGCAAAATTGACAATGCCTTCCAAATCCTTCTCATCCCCACCGTTGAAGAGCGCATCCACTTTCAGGGCCTCGCCCAGCTTATATGCAATCTTCGACATGGCTTGGGCCTCAAAGCTCCCCTTCCAGCCCCCGAACACTCCACCCACAAGTATTTTTTCCATTTTGCTCACCCGTATCCCATCTGCATTTCCGGAACCGGCCTTTCCATAAAGGGTATTTTTTCAAGATACTTGATGTTGGAGGCAAGAACAATGGATCCATGCCCGCGGAGGTTAACTGCAAAATCAGTTGAATCTCTGTTTTCCATTACTGATTTCACTGCCAGCCACTCCTCAACAGCCCCGCAGGGGATTGGCTTTTCAGTGAATGGCTTCCTTAATACATATGTGTGGCTATGAAGCATGTACCGCACAGCAGGGTAGTAATTGTACAGCTGTAGATGTATTGGCGTGTCAACAGATGGCTTTGCATCCCCATAATAATTGACAACTGACAGCTGCCCCGGCTCGACAGCAACAAACCCCTCACGCGTCAACTCGCGCTTGTCAATGTCGCGCTTTGATACATAAACCAGTCCATCCTGGCGGAAAGATGGGAATCCTGCCTCACATCTGAATGAGGCATTCCCCAGGAACCTGTTCGTTTTCACCGGGTGAATTATGTCGTGGAAGTCATTCGCATAGCCTCTTACCAACTCAAGAAACTCTGGTTCATCAGGGGCCAAAATCTCCGGGCCGATACTTTTACTGGGAACCCTGCTGAAATTTTTAAGTTCTTCCACTCTTTCAGCGAGTACTTTTCCCACTTGAAGGAAATCCCCGCAGTAGTCTAGGTAGCAATTCCCCAATGGGTCCAGAACACGCCCACACCACCGCCCGGATCCCCATTCCTCTTCAGCGCGGGAGAACTCCAGCACAAGGTTGCTCTTTGTGCCCAGGGCATGATGTACTATATCCATAATGCTATACTTATCTTCATCGTTCCTTTTCGATGTGACCAGGATGCTATGCGGTGCCTTTTCCTTTATCTGTCCGACTAGCTTTGGTAATTCATTTGGCACATCCGGGAACCAATATATTACCCCATATTGTCCTACAGATTCAACAGCCTCCTCCAAATCACCGTAAGTGCCCCCTTTTACTATTACATCTGCCTTGACTGCCTTTCCAATGATGCCGGCGATTCCAGAGGCGTCTCCCTTAAACAGCCCGAATGTTCCCCCAACCAAAAGTGTCTTGCCAGTCATGTTACCACCCCCGTATTAGACGAGGGGAAGCGAAAGGTATAAATATACTCTTTAAATCTTTAAAGTAGTTTAAACTATTAATATAAAAGGTGATTATTATGGGCATTTCAGAGCGGCGTGTTCAGGAGATAGGCAAGTCATTTCTCATAAGCTTGCCAAAGGGATGGACGAGGACGGTAGGGGTCAAGAAAGGAACCCTGCTGAAGATAAATGTTTCAGAGAAGGGAAACCTAACGATAGCCCCAGAGTTCATTCAGACAGAGAAACCTGCACAGGCAAGCATTGAGTATGATGAATACTTCACAAGGAGATTTTTCCGCGAGTATTTCCATGCCTCAGAGAGGATAACAATTGTTGTGGATCCGAACATATCCGAAGCCAGCAGGAAAGAGCTCTACACATTCCTCAAGAAATTCATGAATGTCCAGATAATTGAGGAGACAAAAACAAAGGTTGTTGTGAAATGCTTCAGGATTGACGAGCTCTCAATTGAGGAGTGCCTCCGCAGGATGCACTTCCTGGCCTTGGGAATGCTTGACGAGGCAGCAGCAGGCAAAAACCTCATGAAGCTAATGGAAATGAGGGAAACAACCACGCGGTTCTATTACCTCTTGGTAATGCAGGTCCGCCGCTTCCTTTCTGAAGGAGAGTTCACAAAAGAGAACCAAATACCATTAATTCGTGCCCTGGACTTCAGGATGGTTGCAGAGAAACTCCATAGAATAACAGCAATAATTCTGAGCGGTATTGACCTTGTATCCATTAAGAAAACAAGGGGAGTGTTAGATTCAGCAATAGGGTGCTTCCTTAAAGAGGATTTTGAAGGTTCATTGAAGATTTGGCAGGAATTGTGCAAAGAGTGCGAACGTCTATCTAAGGCAGTTGCTTGCTGCCAGGATACGACCCGGTTGAGGGAGTTGTACGCAACATCAGAGATACTCCGGCTTACAAAGGGCATTTCCTCACTAGTGCGTTGATGGGCTTATCCTTCTCGAGAAATGCCAAAAACCTTTTAAATGGATAGCCCCACTCTTGCCTAAATGGCCGCAAATAACGAGGGCATTCTGGTGCTCTGTGCCCATCCTGACGATCAGATTATTGGCGCGGGAGGCACCCTGGCAAAATACAGCGCAGAAGGCAAAAAGGTTGTAATTGTGATGTTCTCATATGGCGAGAGCTCCCATCCCTGGCTCCGTAAGAGTGTTACCCGTAGCATGAGGAAGGCTGAGGCCAAGCGCGCATCTGCAATTGTAGGGGCACACAGAGACGTTTTTATGGGGCTCCACGAAGGCAAATTCCCTGAGGAACTCCAGAGGGATAAAGTTAAGGAAAGGATACGGCAATTGATTGCCGGCTACCACGTAAAGCGAATCCTAACCCACTCATTTGACGACCCGCACCCAGACCATCAGGCTGTTGTTAAGTTTGTAATGAACTTGACTAAGAACATGGACGCTGTGGAGGTATTCTCCTTCAACATCTGGAACCCGCTTATACTCCGCAGGAGCAGAGCTCCGAAGATGTATGTGGACATTACCCACACGTTCTCCAAAAAAATAAAGGCCCTGCGTGTTTTCAAGAGCCAAAAGCGTGTCGTTCTGCTAATGTTCGGCGGCCTCCTTTTCGGGGCCATGATGAATGGTGTTAGGAACAGCACCAGATTTGCTGAGGGTTTTGTGAAGATAAAATGAAGAAGCTCCTCCTCTGCTCAGACTCTTTCCTTCCCAGATGGGACGGGGTTGCCAGGTTCCTTAGTGAGCTTATCCCCAGGATAAAAGATGAATATGAGATTCGTGTTCTGGTTCCAAGGTTTCAGGGAGAATTGGATTCCATTGATGGGGTAACAATTGTGAGACTGCCGCTCTCAAAGCTTAAGGCCGCAGATTATGTGTTCTCAAAGCCAAAAATAAGGAAGATCAGGGCCGAGGTTGCTTGGGCAGATATTGTTTGGACACACACAATTGGGCCAATAGGCGCAACAGCCATATTGACAGCCAGTGCAATGAAAAAGAAACTCCTGGCCTATATACATTCTGTTGAATGGGAGTTATTTTCAAAGAGCCTATCTAAAAATTATCTAAGGGGGATAGTTTACACAGGGACAAAAGCCATTGCGAGAGTCCTTTACAACAAATGCACGCTATTAATGATTCCCACATTGGAATTTGTTGATCAGCTGAAAGCCAATAAGATAAGAGCACCGGCAAAGCCTGTTTTTCTGGGGGTTGACACAAACAAATTTCTGCCGCCGCTCAGCAAGCCCCGTGCCAAGGTGAGGATTGGGCTTGATGGGCAGGCCAAGGTGGTTGGATATTGCGGCAGAATAGGCCGCGAAAAAGACCTGCTTACCTTATATCGCGGCTTCATGCGGGCCCGCCGCCAGATCCCCGGTTTAAAACTTGTAGTAGTGGGTGCAGGAGTGAAGGATGTGGATACGCTCTTCAAGGATAAGAACGATGTGCTCTATTTCGGTGCCCAGGATCATGTAATCCCCTACCTCCAGGCAATGGATGTTTATGTCCTCCCATCGCTCACTGAGACAACCTCCTTATCAACACTTGAGGCAATGTCCTGCGAGGTTCCTGTAATAGTTACAAAGGTGGGGCAAGTTAAAGACTACGTGCGGGAGGGTAAGAACGGGGTGTTCTTCCCTCAAAAAGACCCCTACGAACTCTCAAGAAGGATAATTGGGCTGATAAATGACGAGAAAACGCGCTACAGCATGGGTCGTGCAGCCAGGGCGACTGTCGTGGATATGTACTCTTTTGAGAAAACCCTGAAGGATATTCGGGAAATCCTAGCTGTGTTCTGATATTGCACCCTAAACGTATAAAAGGCAGGTTTCGCCACACATCCATCAAGCCATGCATATTAATTACTATATAGTGGGGCAATATTTTTAAACTATTAGGGTTTAGTTAACAAATTGGGTGGAATTAATGCGGGGGGGGTAAAATGGCTCAATTGGAAACTGCAATAGGGAATATGTTTCAGTGCTACCATCAACTTAAGGCAGGCACAATCTTGACCGCGGCTGAATTACTAAATGAATATCGAGCAAATCCCGAAGGGGAATTGGAGCAGCAGCTAAAGCAACACTGGTTCTGGACAAGTAATTTTACCCTATACAGACTTGAGTCCGGTAAAGATATTGTTTATCTTGGCAGCAAGACAGCCAACCCCATTTTTGCAAATATTGGAGAGGCAGCCACCCAATTAGGGATTAAGAAGGATTACTTGCCTTCGAGGCCTGAAATCCAGGCAGCATTGGCATCAGGCTCCACAAAAAAATTCCTTATATCCACTCTTGGGTTAAAGGAATATAATGGCGAATTTAGCTATTTTGATGTT
>CAIWSB010000057.1 GCA_903915225.1 uncultured Candidatus Woesearchaeota archaeon | reverse complement strand
GTCTTCAAGCAGCTTGACATCATACTTGTTCGAGACATCAATCTCAATCCTTCGCAGCTTGTCCACCACTGCCTCAACAAGCGGGTTGTCGCGCATGACAAAATAATCCCCGTGTTTCAATGTTTTTCGGTCTGTATGGAATATTGCCCCGGGCATATTATTGAATTTTAATTTCCCGCTGAGATACAGCAGAATCATATCATCAATAGATATCTTTACATCCCTCTCTTCAAGACTTACCGGGTTTGCCTCTTTCTTTGGGGCCTCCTTGCGTTTTGATGGCGCGGCCATGTCTCCGCCCTTCATTACCCAACGCGTGAAATCGCGTATGGCATCATACATTGTTTCCCCGTAATCTTCACCAAGTCCAGAAAGCCTTTCTGCGTCGCTATCCTTGCCACCCGCTGCATGGTAATACTTGGCGTGGATAATCTTCTTGTGCATTATCTTTCCGATGAATTCGTTTGTGTGCAATTGGGAGATGTAGAGCTTGGAGATGTTTGCTATCTTCCTGGCTCGCTTCCTATCCCTCTTGGCATCCAAGTCCTTGTAAAGCCCAAGCCTGTGTAGACCCCACATGAAACCATCGCCAATTGTTTTGGCAGTATCTGTAAAAATGTTCCCTGAAAACACATAGTATGCACCTTTCTTAATCCCCTTGCCGCATGCCAGGGCAGCTGCCTCAGAGTATTGTACAAGATGTTCGAGCCCGCTCTTGATCTGTGGCCAGTTTTTAGCAATCTTATAGCCCGTGTAGGCGGCAATTGTTGCAGCTCCAAGTGCTCCAAGCCCAATCAAGGATGCGTTTCCAAATGTATTGTAGAGCTTGTAAGCACCAAGCCCCAGCCCACCGATTGCTCCAAGTGCCAATCCCCCTGTTGCAGCCCTGACAATCCCGCTCCTGCCAGCTCTGGCCAACTGGAGTGATCTCTGGGCGAAGTACGGGATTTTCCCGATTGTTTTGATTGTTTTGCCTATTGCCCAGTTTCCAACCTTGTAAGTCATATATCCCAAAGGTATGGCTGCAATTGCCCCTCCTAGGGCTGCAAATGGCAGCATCCCCACGCCGTTAAATAAGAGATAAGAGCCATATCCAACCCCGGCTGCCGCAGGCACTCCAAAAGTAACCCTCTTTATCCATTTCTTTGCGTTTGCGCTGAGTCCAGTATTGCTAACATAATTGGATATACTACGTATAGCGCTGTAGCCGGCATACCCCAAAGCACTCACAGCTGCCAACCCCCCAAGTGCGGCGAAAGGAATCCAACCATAGGCTCCGTGAAGCAGGTATGCCCCGTATCCCAATCCGCCCAATGCTCCGATTCCTGCTGCTGCGCCTGCAGTAACTAATGCGGCCTTCTTTGCAAACTCCTTTCCATGGTCACGGAAATAATCCCTGAGATCAATTGCTGAATTTCCAATTCTCTGGCCAAGCAAATTGAGGTGATGTGGCATCTTTGTGAAGGGGTATGAAATCCCCGTGTAAAGTCCGGCTGCTGCCAGCAATCCTGCTTTCCCTAAAAATTTCCCTGTTGCATTTGTGACAACTCGGCCTATGTCCACTGCAGTGCTTGTATAGCTCACTGCTTTTGTAACGAACCTTTTCTTCAAACTGTATTTTTGGATAGTTGCCCCCTTAAGCGAGGCCATGTTGCCCTTAAGCATGTCAGCGATGTTCTGAAGGATTACACCCGATGGATGGTACAGAACCTCCTCATCTCCCAGCAGCACATCCAAGAATAGGGACTCAAATGCCCGGTACATACCTTCAATAATGGCCGGCCTTTGGTCAGACACAACATCGTTTCTGCCCTTGGTGAGGGTGACTTTCTCAGGCAAGGCTACTGTTATATCTATGCCGAAATCCATTAGCTTTTGTGTGAGTTCAGAGTGCAATGAATCATCAGCAAATGGCGGGGTTTCATATTTCACGAAAAGCCCACGCTGGGTAACCAGGAACTGGTCCAGGTTGTTGTTCCTGTCCTTGAATCTGTGGTCTGCAAACTGCCTTGTGCCCATTTCCCTTTTGGAAGCCCCCATCCTAAGTGGCTGGATCTTATTGTTTACAAAAACATCAACAGGCGCTGCCATCTTGTAATTGCGGCTGACAGAATTTATTATTTCATCATCAACAATCACATGGGCCTGGAACAAATCGACCATACCCAAGAACTTGTAGAGTGAGTCCTTAATATCATCCTTGGTTGTGGCTGATTTTGGGATATATGCAACAACCTCTGTTCCAGAGGGTTTGCGGTCAAATTTTGGGTTAAAGCCGTTTGTGGAATTTGGCTTGATAACTGCCTTCCAATCATTATTGTCGCTGTAAACCATTAGCTGGTTTGTCTCTTCAGAGTCCTTTGCTCTTGTAGTGACCTTGACGAGATCTGAGATGTCAACAATGGAATACCAGCCTATCCCATGCTCGCCGATTTTAGTCGGGTCGAATTCCTTCCCAGAATTGTATGGCACCAGGAGGTCTTTGACTAGGGATGGCAGGCTCATGCCAACACCATAGTCCCTGGCAGTCAGCACCCAGTGCTCCCCCTCTTCTGAGATGTCAAATATCACATGCCTTTCAAGGTCGCTTGGTTCGTATGAATCAATTGCGTTCTGCCCTAGCTCCCTCAGCGCTGTGTGCTGTTCCCCGAACTGTGCCTTAACAGTCTTTTCAACAATGCTGGGGAAGAGCTTTTGCGTTGTGACCTTGCTGCGGGTGTCCTCTATCATTCCAAATGCTTTTTCAAAAGAGGATCCGTTTTTTCCAGTTGGGAGAGTCTTGAGGAAGGTCTTGAAATCCCCTGCCATTTGCATCATTACGAGATCTGCGATGGAGATTGTGTAAACCCTTTCGTTTCCATTGGCCTTTATTTTCTCTATCTCCCTTTCCAAAAGCACCTGTTTTGTCTCTTCCATTATCTCCTCACCACTGGCATTGGCCAATCATTTGAAAAATGGTTCGAGTGCTCCCTAATCTTATTAGGCACTTCTCTTGGCTCAACCTTTAGTATCTCGCCTGAACCCGGGTTTTGGTAAAGGTCGCTTACCGCTGCATAGACCTTTGTGGGGTCTCTACTTCCAGTCATATACGGATGGCAAGTGTTGATCCAGATTACGTTCTTTTCTCCGCGGTTGGCTGTCATCAAACAGCTGGGGCCGTGTTCAGGCAGCTCTGCCAGGAATACCTCATGGAAAGGCCCGTCAAGTATTCTGGCTAGGATGTCGCTGTTGCCCAATACTGAAGGATTATTGCTAACCTTGATTGCATAATCGTGCGCGCTGAGGGTTTCTTTAATTGGCACGAGCTCCTTGATTAGCTTAGCCTCGGCGCCGTAAACTGCCCTCCAATGGCTACATGCCTTATGTGAGGCACAGAAAGCCAACTCCTCAGCCTTTTTGCCCACAAACCCAGTGACTAGCTCGTACCAATTGGCTGTAATCACATATTTCTTTCCCGGGAGTAGGATTTCGCACAGGGCATCGATATTTGGTATAGCAGTAAGGTTCCTAATCCCAAAAGCAGCAGCCATATCTGGAATAAGCTCCAGCATCTGGTTGATGAACTTTGGAGTTAGCTCATGGTCACGTATGTATTCACCCAATGCCTCGAATGAGGCCTTAACGCAGAGGTCGTAATTGGCATCCTTCTTGAACTGGTTTCGGCCTTCGACAAGCAGCACTGCAGAAGGAAATGAGACAACAGCACCAAGGGCGTCAGTTGGGTGTTTACTCACCAGCACTCCTTGTGATGTGAGTTCAATACCCTTTTTCTCGAGCACCTTAATTGCCAGAGGCTGTTTTATGAACTGCTCTCTGGCTTCCAGCGAGACAGGCACGTCGTACCATTTGGCATTATCTGAGCAGTTGACATCAGCCCCATTGATCTCAATCTTGGCTTTGTATGAAGGGATATCTTCCAAGTGCAAGAAGAGGTAGTTTATGAGCTCCTTTTTATTCTCAGCCTTTTTCCTTATTGCCACGATTGTGCCCAGCTTTCTCTTAGTGAGCCTCATGGTTGTGATTTCCATGTGCAAATCCCTGACATCTGGGCCTGTTGCGTAGAATCTTATGGAATACCTTTCATTCCCATTGTTTGTCTTAACAATAACGTGCCCTTTGTTTGGCCAGTCAACGCAATACTTGAAAGTTGACAAAAAGCCGACTCCGAAGCGGCCTATTTCCTCAATGCCTGTTTTTTCAGTCATGAAGGGAATGATTAACAGGGTCAATATTTTCTCAAGCCCCATGCTTTTACCATTGTCCTTGGTTGAGAAATTTGTCCAGCCAGACTTTACGTCAATATTATAGTTGAAATCATCAGGGGGCCTGGCATCAATTCCATTTAAGATAACTTCAAGCAGCGGCCTCTTTGAATCGTTGAATTGCTTTAAGACCTCCTCCCTGAGTATCTTGTTTATGTATTCAATGCTCCCGCCAGCGTCCTCAAGGTTTGGCGGAATGATTGGCTGGCCTGAGTGGATGCAATCCACGGCTCGCTGTAATGTGTCCTTTGCAAGCCCTATCCTAATCCAGGCAGTGAGTGGTAAATCATATTTCATTTTGACAGCTCACCATATAATTGTTTGGATATCTTTACACTCCCTTTCAGGAACTCATCAGCTGATTTTATGTAAGTGACCGGCACTCCACGCTCTTCCAAGGCTTTTGAGAACGAAGTCTGCATGCCAAGCACAAAGAAAAAGAAGCCAACCCCGCCGCTGTTCAGCATGTTGTCTACCTGCTTTAGAACAGCAATCTCATTTAGTGGGGAGTTGAATGACATGTCGCTAAGCCAAAACGAAATGAAATTATCTGTTCTGGTCTCGTAAAGCTTTTTCAGGGATAACGGGTCAAGGTAAGTCCCAAGCCCGTGATAATCCAGGAGTGCCTTTTTTACATAGCTGATGTCGCTGTAATCCTGCCATTCAGAGCAAGTTGGCTGGGCTGCTGAGAAGTTTATTACATTGTATTTGACAAATTGGGCAAGGTTCTCCTCTTCAAGGAACCTCAGGATTGAATAGAAAGCCAATGCCACAGCATGGTACTGCCCCTGCCCATTGATCGGATCAAACCCCATACTTGAACTGCTGTCAACAACAAATGAGATGTCTGGTATTGAGACAGGGGAAGGGGCTGCCTCAAATGGGAGGATAATGGGCATGCTTCTTTTGTAAAACTCCATGTGCGCTTCGCCATCGTCTTGCATCAGCATCCTTGTGGCAGACCAATCCACCATCTTTGAGTCAAACTCACCCAGTGGCATCTCTTCGCGTGCCAGGAAATGCTGGTGCTGGGGCGATTCCCCGTCAGGTTCTTCACCCAGCAGGGCAAACCTTCCAGCCCTGTCCTTGTACAGCTTGTCAATTTCGTGGAACCTATTTAGGAAATCAGATGAAAAAGGGGTATGGTTATATCCCGGGGGCAGTAGCATCTTCTCCATCATCTTTCTGGCGCTATTCCTTACGCGCTCAACACTATCCCTGGCATTCTTTTGATGCTTATTCTCACCACCACCCTGCTCCTCCTTCTTTTCATCCCCCTCCTTCTTTTTTTCCTCTTCGCCTCCTCCGCCATCTTTTTTCTCTTCCTTTTTCTTATCAGCTCCACCCTTGCCTTGCTGCTGCTTCTCCTGTTTCCCCTTTTTTTGTTTCCCGTTGCCCTGCTGCGGTTTCCCTTGTTTCCCGCTGCCCTGCTGTTGCTGCCCCCTCGTGTATTGGTTGCTGACCGTGTCATCAACGCGCCTAATCAGCGGGTAAATTATTTTGGTGTATTCCTCCACCATACCAGGCCAGAGTGTGGTGTCTGTCATCCTGGAAACAATGTACTCGTTATCTTCGGGAGTGGTCTTTCTGGCAATAACCCTGCTAGTTATATCAGAGTCGCATGTGAAAACATCCACAACCTTCCTCATATACCTGGCCTTTGCAGGGAACACCAATGCCATGTATTTTGACATCTTCTGGTTCATCAATGGGTCAGTCTGGGCAAGGAAATGGTTGGAGTTGTAGAACAGCGTCATGGCCTTGTCAACGCGGTGCTTCTTGAATTTTTTCCCCGGCTGCCTGCCATTCAAGTAATAGGCAGAGAGGTAGAACAAATCAAACCCCTCCTTGTAATTTTTATGTCCTTTGAGAGAATTCACAGTGTTGTCAATGGTATCTGTGAAAAGGTTTTGTATATGGAAGCACTTCTGGATAATCTCCTCCTCCCTGACCTCTTTCTTTTCAATGACGCCGTAGATTGCGTTGTTTATGGCCTCAAAGTGCTCCTTTGAAACAGGGGCAATCTTGTGGTGGCCGTACTCATGGCCAAGCACGAAATCCATCACCTGGTCAACGCCCGTGTCCAGAGGGATGTTGAGGTTCTCTTGCTTGAGGAACCCTTCTATGGATTGGTAAAAACTCTCTGGAGCTGCCACGTGTATTACCCTGTCAGCAAGTGTGATTGCCGCCATAACCGGGATTCCATCAGGCACAACTTCGATTTCGTAATCCTTAAAAGTCTCCCATTTGTTTTCAGTGAGTATCCTGTCGCAAACTGCCTTCAGCTTCTTTTTCAAGATGGCCTCATTATCTTGCTTTGGCATAGGAAGCCTCCCTGGGGGTTTGAATCTTGAAATTATCAAAAGCAGAAACATCAAAATTTTGCTGTATCAGCCCGAAAAGAGTTGCAAGTTTAGGAAAGAGCGCTGCAGGCAGCCCAACATCAAGGGCTGAATTGGTGTGGTATTGCCAATGGTAGCATGAGCCATCACGGACTATTATGCATCTCTCATGGATTAAGTCCTTTGTCCTATCCTCTTTGAAATGATATGAAACATTGACGCAAATGCGGTTTGCGTGAGCCAGCAGTTCTCTTCCAATCTGGTCAAGCTTGCCGCACTTAACTGGCTTTGAGCCCTTCTCCTCAGCCATCCATGAGGTGGCGGCCATATCCCTGGAGATTATTTGTATCGCCTGGCTTAATGGCCCCTCTGGTCGCTGTATCTCAGCTCTTCTTATCAAGTCCGTGCCCTTGTTGAAATATATCGTCATCCCATTGAAGCAGGCAACCTTCCCATAGGGCTGGGTTTGCATCTGCCCATAAATCCTTGAGCTTATATCCCTGGGGAGTTCACTCAGCAGCAGCCCTGAAAACTCAGCTGTCAGGTAACCCTCCAGCTGGCTCATTATTGTGTCTATCCCCGAAGAAATATCTGTAACCGGAACGCTGCCCTGCATCTCAACCCCGTTGAGGTCCGGGTTTGAATATGAAGGCACAACCACAAGCCTCAGGTTTTCATTCTTGTCAATACTTGGATAGTTTAGGACTAAAAACTCGTAATTGCCAAGCCTTGCCATATCATCAAAGGCCTCAAATGCATGCCTAATGAAACCCTGAAAGCTTGCCTCTGTGGAGGCGTTGCTCACCCTCCTATAGAAGAGCTCACCTATCCTCTTAAAGTCCGTGTTGATTGGCTCACTCATTTGTACAGATTCTCCAGCTTTGAGTCATCAAAGTCCTTATGTTGCTCCAAATAAGGGGAGAGTGCCCTCCAAAGCCATGGGTTTTCAGATTCGCAGTAGCGCCTAATTGCATCGACCCTTTCCTTTGGCATCTCACCGCCAGCAATTTGGTCCAAGTCAGCCAACTCAGGCATTGAGAGCCCGTCACGGAATTTCATTGTGGCCTGCTGCATGTAGAACCCAATTGCCTCGAACATGTTGCCCTGGAAATTCTTCAGCACCCACATGGGTGAAATCCCCATCTTTGAAAAACCCACAAATCCTATTGCGGATTGGATATCGGAGACCTCAACCTCAAGATTGGTTACATATCTTGAAATGGCTGCCCTGGCAAGGTCCTGGCCCTCAAATTTTGTGTCAGTGTATTTCTGCAGCACATCGGTCATGAGTTCTGGGTCCTTAACCCTGAAACTCAGCGGCTGCTCGTAAACATTGCTCAGGAAGCCGGCCATCATGTCAATGAATTTTGTCGCCCTCAGCAGGGCAAACCCTTTGGCAACAGACACAAGCTTCTGGGTAATTCCTGGAGTCAGGCCACGCACAGAGGGGCACAGCTCGTATTCGAACATCTTTAGAATCTCGCACTGCATGTCTGCCCCTTCAATCTTCTTCCCCTTGACCCTGGTGGGCTGCGTGCAGACCTGCCTTATTGAGCCATTACTCGATGCAACCCCACCCTTCTCGCCGGTGAAAGAATACTTGCAAAGGTCAAAAGAGCCGAGGAATCCCAGGAACAGCTCGGCCACAGGGTGCACTGGGATTTCCTGTATTGTCCCCTGATATATAGATAATATATCTTCAAGATGGTTAATATCATTCTTTAATTCCACATCCTTGTCCCCAAATTTCTGAATGAGCAGCTTGTCATATTGGGTTGGTGAGAAAATATCCATTGGAATCTCAATTACAGTTCTCCTTCTGAGGGCGCGGTCAAGGTTGAATGCACCCGTATAGTCAGCACCCTCGTTTATGGCAGTCACCTGGAATTGGTAGGTTTTGTCATTTCCTAGAGGATATCCTATCTTTGCCCTGGTGCCGTCTGGCAAACTCACATCCCTATCAAAAACATGCAGCAGCACGTTGATCAATGAGGGATGCGCCCTGTTGATTTCATCAAGTATAAGCCCGGGCAATGTGAAGTGCTGTGAAAGCTTGTAGAGCCCCTCAGAGAGTTTCTTACCCTCTTTTATTGTCCCGAAATCCACATCAGCATATGTATCCTTGCCGAAGTCAGTGGCAATGTCAAGCCTGTGCCAAAACTCATCCTCCTTGCCAAAGAGTGCGTTCATGGCAAGCCTTGCGAGCATTGTTTTTCCCAAGTCCGTGCCGCCTGTCATGAGAATTGAATTGTGGGTCATTGCCCCAATCGTGAAGATATCCTTTATGTCGTATTCAACTTTGAAAATATACTTGGACCTGTCTGGCAGCACAAGGCTGCATTCAGAAACTGCCATTGGTCTTGAATGGAAATACTGGGCAGCGTTTTGGTGTAGTGTTATGTTTAGCTTATGAACCTTTTTGATTGTTTCTAGATCAGTAGCCATTGGCTTTCCCCCCTAAGTATTCTTTCCACTAACAAGGCATATAGTGGAAAATTCCCCCAGGAGTTGGCAGTGAGAGTATCTTTAAAAATCTTTGGCATTGCAACTACTGCGGAGTTGAGTATTTTTGACGGAAAACCGAATAAAATTAAACTACCAATTGGTAATTACAATTTACGATGAAATCTTTTCAATTGAAAGAAAAACAGCGAGCAGCAACAATGGCGCCGATGAGCCGGGGGAAAGGAACACGAAGCGTTCCGGCCCCCTACGGGGTGGCGAATAGGGCAAAACCCCTCAGGGTTTTGACCGTCGGCTGCCATTATTGTTGCTGCCATGAAAAAATAATCCCCTTTCTTCACTGCCCCAGCCATAACAAACTATTTAAAAGCCCCCGGTTTCTTTTGCTCCCATGGAGCTGCTCCTAGCCACGTATACTAATAACCCTAATATTGGTTTGTATGGCCTCGCAACTGATGAATTTTGCCTGCTGCCACGCGCAGTCTCCAAAAGGCTCCAGGCGGATGTCCAACGGGTACTGAACGTTCCTGTGTTCTGCTGCAACATTGCAGGTACGGAGTTAATTGGGGCGCTATGTGTTGGCAACGGCAAAAAGCTCCTTGTGCCTGGCATTATTTTTGATGACGAGCTTGAGATTTTGAAAAAGACCGGGCTTCAGGTATCTGTTTTAGATACAGAACTAACTGCGCTCGGGAACAACATTGCAGTTGGAAATGGCAAGGCAGTTCTCAGTTTGGAATATTCTGATGATGAAGTGAAAGCCATCAGCAAGGCGCTTGATGTTAAGGCAAAGAAGATGAGCGTGATTATGCTCAATACCCTTGGCTCACTCATGAGCGTAAGCAAATCAGGGGGGGTTGTTCACCAGGAGATTGGGGATGTTGAGCTGGCGGGTTTGCAAAAGTTCTTCGGGGTTAAGCTGGTCAGGGCAACTGTGAACCAGGGCAACCCCTATGTGAGCATAGGAATAATGGCAAATAAAAATGGAGTTGTGATTGGCAGGTACACAGCAGGGGCTGAGATCACTTCTATTGAAGAGGGATTTGGAATAATCACTGGACTTCCTGGAGGGGAAAATGGACGAAGAGATTAAGAGAAAATTGGTTCAATATCAACACATTTCTGAGCAGCTGCAGCAGTTTTCAGGTTTCTACAACGAGCTCACCGGCAAGGTTGCTGAAATCACCTCCATCCTGCAGGCCTTGGAAGACATAAAGAACACTGAACTCAAGAAAAAGCTGCTTGTTCCAGTTGCTCCTGGTATATTCCTTCAGACAGAGCTTAAGCACAACAGCGAGGTTGTTGTGAATGTTGGCTCAAATGTGTGCGTCAAAAAGACAATTGATGACACAAAAGCGTTACTGCATAGGCGTTTGTCCGAAGTTGAGCAGCACCAGGCTGAAGTGGGGAATGCAGTCCAGCAGCTGAATGAGATGGAGGCACAGCTCTCCCAGGATTTAGAGAAATATGTTTAATGCGCTTAGGAAATCCCTGAGTAATGTTCTGAGCAGATTTACAAAGCGGGCAGAGCAGCTTCCTGAGGAACCTGTTGAAGAGGCTCCCGTTGTTGAGGAGAAACCGGAAGAAAAACCCGCCAAGGAAGAGAAGCCGGCTAAGCAACCAGAAAAGAAACCAGCTGAAGAAAAGCAACCTGAGAAGAAGCCTGCTGAAGAAAAGAAACACGCGAAAGAGGTAGCAAAGCCGGTTGAAAAGAAGGAGCTTGAGAAGAAACCAGCTAAAGAGGAAAAACCGCAGGTAAAGAAAGAGGCTCCAAGGGAAGAGCCAAAAAAAGAAGAGCCACGTGTTATCCAAAAACAAGAAATAAAGGAAGAGATAGAAGAAGAGCCGGCAATTGAAGAACCAGAGAAAGAGGAGCCTAAGAAAGAGGAACCCAAGAAGAGCTGGTTTGGGGCTCGGATTGCCTCTGCATTTACTCAAGTAAAGCTTTCCGAAGAGCGCTTCGATGAGCTTTTCTGGGAGCTTGAGCTGGGGCTTTTGGAGAATAATGTTGCTGCGCCCGTTGTTGAGAAAATTAAGGATGACCTTCGCGCTGAGCTGGTTGACAAGCCAATCCCGAGGCGCTCGCTGCAGGATGTGCTCAAGCAAAGGCTCAAGGCTTCCATTGAAGACGTGCTCAAGTTCGATGTGCCTGATTTGATTAAGGTATCCAAAGGAAAAAAGCCATTTGTAATTTTGTTTGTTGGAGTTAATGGTTCAGGTAAAACGACAACCATTGCGAAGATATGCAAATTGCTTATGGATAATGGCAAGAAACCGATAATGGTTGCTGCGGATACATTCCGTGCAGCAGCAATCCAGCAATTGGAAGAGCATGCCAATGCCCTTAATGTCAAGATGATTAAGCAGGATTACGGGGCTGACCCGGCTGCGGTTGCATTTGACGGGCTTGCTTATGCAAATGCGCATGACATTGATGTTGTTCTGATTGACACTGCCGGACGCCTTCACACCAATCGCAACCTGATGGATGAGCTGAAGAAGATAAAACGCGTGGCAAAGCCGGACTTAGTGCTATACATTGGCGAGTCCATAACAGGAAATGACTGCATTGAGCAGGCAACAATTTACAACAGCGAGATTGGGATTGATGGAGTTATCTTAACAAAGGTTGATGTAGATGAAAAAGGCGGCACGCCAATTTCCATTGCTTATGTTTCTAAGAAACCGATATGGCTAATGGGCACAGGTCAGCGTTATGAGGACCTGCAGCCATTTGATGCCAAAAAGATTATTGATGGGCTCGGGCTTTAGTTGCAGTATTCCATAGAAGCTGAAAATAATTCTTGAAGCTTTCTGAAACCTTTTCTGATGTTATAAGAATACCCATTGCCGGGTCTGAGAGAATTATTGCTACTTTATTCCCAAAAACATAAGTTGTTGTTGGGGCCTCGAATTCGTTTAGGTAGCGCACCTCACCAAAACTTTTTGTGGCAACCTCTTTGTGGATGAATTTTCTGGCTATGATAATCCTTGAGC
>CAIWSB010000056.1 GCA_903915225.1 uncultured Candidatus Woesearchaeota archaeon | reverse complement strand
CTCCAAGAATAATGGCTAGCTCAGGCCTCAATGTCTTCAAGTGGCGTCCCAAAATGAGAGCCGGCGCCAGTTGTGGTCCTGTCGGAATGGATATGCCTACGGGGTGTATGTTGGCAGGCAGGGTCCGGGCAAAGTAGATATGCTCAAAAAAAGTCCGGTAGGCCACTGCTTGGGGCTGGTCGTAAAAACCAGGAGTGGCCAGAACAGACAATGGCAGGTCAATCCGATAGGGCTGGATAAGGACGCTGAGCAGGTGTGCTAAATCGGAAGAATCCTCGCGAAACCAATGCTTACCCTGCTCGTCTAGAAGTAAGTGCCTATGACGAGCAAGCAGCCGGGCGGCAACAGCGGGGATTGAACTAGGAGAAAGGGTAAGCCCTTCACCGAACCGACCTTTGGCCATATGCTCCAGGTTTTCAGTCTCCAGGAGGTAAGTGACAAAATCCTCATTCATGTCTGTCTGGAGCGAACCAATTCCCCTAGCCGAAAGGTAGCCCGCTAGAACCGCAGTAGATGGGTAGTACGTACCAAAATTTCCCTCGACTAGTGGAGGGAAGACAAGCGCTACTTCTGGAGCAGTCCTGTTTTGCGGTGAGGAATTTAGGCTGGGCATATCTTTGCCACCTCGTAGAGGAACTCAGCGCGGGGAATAAGCGGGTGTATCTTCTACCCCTCCTTCTGTTGAGACTATGCCTGCCCCTCTTCAGGCAGGTTCTAGCACTACGATACCAATATACATACCCAAGTCACTTCTTGTCAAAAGTGACCGGCCTTAAGTCACCAGACTGAACGCCACTTTAAAAGTTATTCCTATTAATCCCTTTGTATGTTAACCGGGTGCTATCATGAGCGATTGCAGGTGCAGTAGACCGATTGACCTCAGGTACCCCCAGGGAAGTAGCGTAAGTTTCGGTGAGAAATACATCCATCTCTTTCAAGGGTCTCCGTTGGATTTGGCAGGGATAATATTGAATTTCTCCCAAATTCTTTCTATAATTCGGTTGCAATTGACCCGTACGTTGGCTCACTAACCGTAATCTTATCCTCAAAACAATTTGAAGATTCTCGGTGGCGATAGTTTACTTATTACTCGGTGTCGTTTAAATCACGCCCAGGTAAAGGATGGTATATGAAAGAAGGGGATAAAGTAAAAGCCATCAAAGGTGAGTTTACGGGGAAAGAGGGAGAAATATTTACAACCTTTACGGTATCTGAATTGATTGAGATGTTTAACCCCAAGGGCTCACCGCCTAAAAATCCCGTGAGCCCCCTGAGCCACTTCATTGTAAAACAACAGGACGGTTCCTACTTCCCCGCTTTGGAAAGTGAACTGGAACTCATAACATAGGGGCAATACAACCCAAGGCTAAGTCACCCGTTTTTCCGGCTTGACTTGTAGCAGGTTGGCCGTTGGCTTTTCTGGCTGACATGAGCAGGCTCTGGATAAATACCGGGGCTTTTTTTTATTCCAAAAAGCGCAAGGGTGGAGCCGGAGAGGAGGCGAACGCCGGCTTTCCAGGTGGATAAAACAGGGGGAGACGCAGCTTACAGAGCTGCGTCTCCCCTTTTGCGCTTATATCTGGATGTTACTTAACGG
>CAIWSB010000055.1 GCA_903915225.1 uncultured Candidatus Woesearchaeota archaeon | reverse complement strand
GGCTGCGGCATATCTTTTCTCTTCCTTTTTTACTTGCTTCATCCGCATCTCTCCAGGGTTTTTCAAGGCAATCAAGCCCACAAAAGCCCGGTGGATAATTGCATTACTTGGGTGGCTTACTACTGTCTCTGTCCTGATGCACTTCTTTTCAGGTGTTTACGGGGGTACAATGAGCTTCCCACCATTGTTGAATTCGTTATACAATATTTCTGATGCGATTTCACTTATTTTGCTGCCTTTCATTGCTCTCACTTACTACCTGTTATACCCTGTGACATTTGTTTTAATTGCGCTGCTTTTTGCATTGGCTGGCCTCCCACATTCTATAGCCAATGGCACTCATCCTGAGAATTTGACTTCAGTGGGAGCAGTATTGGTGATTTCCCTGATTATAATTGAATGGTACTTTATCTCATGCCTTATTGTTTGGGCTTTTAACTCAATCAAGAAAAAATTGAAGGCCAAGTCTTGATTGGGCGATGTATATTTAGAAATCGAGATATTTCTGGACAACAATATATTTAAAGTATTATTCTGACCTCTTATTCATGATAATTTTGGTGGATATGGACGGGCCTTTGGCGGATTTTGAGCAGGAGTTCCTCAACCGCTATAGGGAGCAGTTCCCTGACAAGCCATATGTCCCGCTGGACAAGAGGGTAAATTTTGAGGTTTATGAGGACTACCCTGCTGAGATAAAGGAATCCCTTGTGGCCATCTACTGCGCTCCAGACTTCTTTGTTTCACTGCCCCCTGTCCCGGGCGGGATTGAGGCGCTGCAGACCATGCATGAGAAAGGGCATTCAGTATACATCTGCACCGCACCGGTCACACGCACAGACACATGCATCCAGGAGAAGGTTGACTGGGTTTCGAAGCACCTTGGCAAGGACTGGCTCAAGAGAATAATTATCACAAAAGACAAGACGTTAGTTCGGGGCGATTACCTGATAGATGACAAGCCGGTGATTAAGGGGCTTCTCGCGCCCACATGGGAGCAGGTTGTTTACAGCCTCCCGTACAACGCCCACATCCAGGGCAAGAAAAGAATCATCTGGAATGAGGACTGGCAGCAGGTTCTCGGGATTTAAACTCAGTCATGCAGGATTTGGTCGACAAGTTCTTGGATGCCTCTCTTGAACGCAGTCTTATCCTTCTTTTGGTAGGCAGCATCAATCTCTGCGTATGTTGGCCCAAAATAATCTCTATAGCTCTTATACCTTTCCCCCGGGTGAGCCTTCTCCTCCCATGCCCTGAAGCCTTTGAAATGAAGGTACAATTGGGCCAGTGGCAGGTCTAGCAGAGGAACTTGTGTTGTTGTTGACATGAAAGTGAAATGCGACTCAACAACGTGTTCAGTATCTAATAAATTTGGATTTGCCTCCTGGAGTTTTGCATCAATCCCCCTGTCAATATCTTCAAAGTGCTCGCCCATGGTTTTTCCTGTGACAGCGCGGCAAAATTCATTTTTCCCTAAAGGCTTGACTTCATTTAGCATGTTGTATCCCCTCCGAAGAAATAAGGCAGGCGATGCTTTTAAACCTTAGTATCTTAACCACGATATAGTTTATAACATTCCCCTTATAAACCCCTTGTCTCCTCTTGAAATGCTCGGTATTTTTGGGCATTTTCAACCCAAAGCCTATTTAAATGGGCAGAGATTTCCAACCTTCATGGGGCTTGTTAATGAGAAACTTGACGAAGTGTTGCAGAAGCTTAGGGCAATTAGTGTGCAGGACGAAGAGATCCTGGGCGCATTCCTCAAGCCAGAGCATGACATAAACCCCACCTTTGCAAAATATGAGGATTGGGAGATATTGGTGGGCTCAGAGGAGCTCTTTGAGAGGCCTGCCACCTACGTGCTTGGTTTTGTTGACAAGTACATGAAGTATGTCCCAATGGCCGAAAAGTTTCTAAACAAGGTTCCCGAACTTCTAAATGAGGCATCTGTTCTGGAGGAAATGGTTGTAAGCCTTGCAGAGTTGCAGCTCACCGAGTTCCTTTCAATTGTCCAAAACACAAGACTGCTTATATCGGAGAGGACACCTGCCCAGGCTACAGATTTGCTGTTAGACCAAAGTGCTAGGGAGCAGATTTACAGGATGGTTTTCCCTTCAAGGCAGGCATTTGAGGATTTCAATAAAAAATTCAATGACACATATGAGAAGATGGTGCTTTCAGTTGGGAAAGTGGCTGCAGGTTTGAGGGATGGGAGCATCAAGATTCCATTGACATACAAGATGTTGCTCTTCCCATTCAAGAAGCAGCTGAACAAGTTCCCGAAAGAGGATGTTGTCAAGGCCTATTTTGCAGAGCAGAATAAATTCTCAGAGCAGCGCGCAGCGCAGATTTACGAGCCAGCTAAGAAGTAGACTTGAAAATCACAATATTGTGAGTAATCTTTTTTCTTTGGACGCGTTCCGCTGCTTTGGCACCCCATATGGCACCAAAAACATGTTTGGCCTTTGGAGCTGAGCTGAATTCGAAAATTGTGGCAATGTGAGCCACTGGTGTAAACCCTGCTTGCACGAGCCAGTTGTTGTAATCTGCCGTCATTGACGCGTCCGGCCAGCGGCCTCGTATGTACTCGAACTCGCCGGCGTAGTCATTCTCAACCAAATAAATATTACCGCCTGGGGCTAAGACTCGGCGAGCCTCTGCCAATACACGTGAGCGCCTCTCTGGCTCAAGGATTGTGCTCACACCCCATGTTGAAATTACAATGTCAATAGAATGATCCGGCAGCGGGATTTTTTCTGCGGAACAGCAGATGAGCTCGACATTACCCATGCCTTGGCTTTTTCCTGCTGCGAGTGCGATTTGCTCTTGCGAGATGTCTAGTCCCACATAGCGGGCAGCAGATGGTGCGAGCAATGCCATGTATTTCCCAGAGCCGCAGCCAATGTCAAGCACAGATTTCCCTTTGAGAAGTTCCATCAAAAAAGCCTGAACCTTTCCGGGTTTGTCTTCTGCAGCGCAGAATTGCTCATAGATATGGGCATCTGCATGGTAGCTCTTGGAGCCCTCGCATAGGCTATTTTCTTCCATATCCAACACCTGTTGTCTCAGGGAACATCATGTCTGCAAGATACTTGGCAACATTTCTTGCCTGCCCGATGCCCGGGTTAATGTGCATGTGAATCCCGGGAACTGAATTGACCTCGAGAACCACATAGCTATTTGGAGTCTGTTGCTGTGATGAGTCCTTAATCAGTATATCTACGCCTGCATATGGCATTCCAGGGAAAACCGCAAGTGCCCTTTTGGCAATATCAATCACAGATGGGTGCACCTTGTCTGTAAAATCCTCGCAAACCCCTCCCTTGGCAACATTTGAAACACGCCGCAGATACACCTTCTGGTTTTGCTTAGGGACTGAATTCAATGCCATGCCGTGTTTTGCCAGGAACTTACTGACTTCATTATCAATAAGTATCGGGCACAAGGAATTGCTCCTGGGGTGGGTTCTCTTGTATGTTTCGTCGTTTGCCAACTGCTCAATTGTCTTTGTGCCATCGCCAATCACATGGGCCGGGTCCCTTTGGAGCACAGCATAATCCCCTCGCTTTGTGATAAAAACACGGTGCTCTGCACCCTCAAATTGCTCCTCAATCAGGAATTCCCTTCTCTTACCAATTGAGTCCACTATCTCTCCAATTGCCTTGTCAACCATTGATAAATTTTCCAAATCTGTATGCACATTGTCTCCGTGTGATCCGAAGCATGGCTTTGCAATCAAAGGAAAACCAATCCGCTGAGCAAAGAGGAGGGCTTCTGTTATCTGTTCCCCGTTGAAATTATCTCCCATGGGCACGCTGATGCCAGCTGCCTTGAGGAATTCCTTTGCTAGCGCTTTGTCACCAGCAATCACGCTTGCCGGGTACGGATTGATTGATGAATCCCTATCCAGGATGAGCTCGCGGTGGCTGCCATAATTTGCTTCAAGAAGCTCCATCTCATGGCGCAGGATTCTGACATCAACGCCCCTGGCCTGAAGCTCCTGCACCAGCAATCGCTGGTTGGAATGCAACCCCTTAAGCTCAGCCTCATTCATCATTATCTCGACTCACCACTTCTGGATTCTCCGCCGTAACCCCTGCTTTCTCCGCCCCTACTTTCGCCACCAGATGGAGTACTTGGCCAGCTCTCCCCGCCTGTCCTGCTCTCGCCTCCGGATGGGATACTAGGTCTACTTTCTCCTGACCTGCTTTCCCCTCCTGAAGGAATGCTTGGCCTGCTTTCCCCACCGGTTCTGCTCTCACCAGTTCTTGCGGCATATCTGCCTGATTCCCCGGCGCTCTCCCCACTGCTGGTTGCTGGCTTTGGAGTTCTCTTTGCTTTTGGTTTCTGCTGAGTGTGCCCTGCAGATTCATAGGTCTCTGAATGCAGGACAATTGACTCAAGGTCGCCAAAGGCAATCTTGCCCATGAGACCAATGCTGACAGCGTTTAGTGGCTCAAGCCCCATCTTTTGCGCCCTGGCTCCACGGACTATTTCGTAGTCGTCTATGCCTTCTATTATCCCGTAAATATGGAGAGTCCCATCGCGTACATCTGCAAAATATTCCTGCGTTTCAGGCAGCTTAATCGGGATGAGCGGTATATATTGCTTTGTTATTAGGGTGTTGTAGTTTACTTTCAATTCCTTTAATTCCTTGAACATTTTTATCCTCCTCCTAGCATAATAACTGCATCGTTTACTCCTTCGGCTACCCCTGGCACTGTGAGTTCTGAGTACTTAAGCCCCAACTTTCCCAGGGCAGCTTTTCTGATGTTTGGAAAGTCAATGCAGCCATGGGATGAGTGGCCAACGTTATAGAGATAGGCTGCGCATAGAACCCCTTCACTGGTGAAATGCTGGGCAAGGGGTGCGATGACATCGTCCACAAACCTGTCAAGCATGATTGGGTCAAAGCCAAGATAGTCTGCAATATTGGAAAGCATAATCACTCCGTATTTTTCACTCTGCTTAATTCTTGCAGCCAGACCCTCAGCAGGCGTCCAAATCCATCTTGTAGTTTTTCCAGTAACGCCTTCCTTTGCTTTCTCATAATCCTCTTCTGATTTCAAATAACCGCAGCTCCTTATTTTGAGCTGGTTTGTGCCATAGCGGTTGTTGAAAAGCTTTGATTGCCTAAGCTCAGCCCCATTTTTCCCAAACATCTCATACATCCTGTCAAAGAATTGTGAGGATAATGGGCTTAACTTTGATCTTAGGTGTGTGTAAACATCAAAGTCCAGTGCCCTTGGATTAGTGCCCTTGCTTTCTTCCTTAAGTAAGAAGCCTTTGAAATCCTCAAATGAGAGCCCCAGCATGGCAGCTAACTTTAACTCACTGAAGAGGCCAGATAGCAAGTTTATGTCAAACCCGGTAACCTCAGTTGCGCCATTCATGTATGCTGCAATGATTTGGTCGCCTGAGCCGCTCACTGTTAAAACTCCGGCCCCCTTGAAAGGCAGAGCTTGTGCGTAGCCTGCAAGGTTTTCAGTTGTAAATGAATATATCTGGGCAGTGCGCGAGAATTTTTTAATAAATGGAAGTGAGGTTTTATCTATTGCAGTTCTTGCCTCATGTTCTATATTCTCTTCAAAGACTATCAAGCCGGCCATTTATCTTCTCCTCACAGGGCATTCTTTCACTTTTTTTGCGTCCATCATTTCCAGGAATGCCCTCACCTGCTCAGACCTCAGCACATCATCCAGCTTTGAGTGCTTGAGGGTCGCAATTGAACGGTACTCTGGCATGCTCTCCACAACCCATGTGCACGGCGCAACCTGGCCGAGGTTGTCGATAAACAGCCATTTCTTTAGTCCAGGGCACGTCCCTGTTCCTGAGTTTTGGGCCTCGCTGGTGAATCTGAAGTTGACTTTTATTTTTCCTGCATATTCCTCAGAAAGCTCTCCTAGCTCATCCTTAACTTCGCTTACAGGCCTGGTTGAAATGAGCGAGTTGTCCCCGGCCATGCGCCCTGCTGCCTCCATGTATGAAAAGATAATCTCTTTTGCACCAAGGCTGGCTGCGAGCTGAATTATGTCCTCAAGTTTTGATTCATTCCCTTTGAAGATTAATGACCCTACACGGACATATAGCCCGTTGTTGACTAGATATCTCGCGCCCCTTATTGTTGGCTCAAATGTTCCGGCTCCGCGTGCGAGCTCATGGGTCTCCCTGTTGTAGCCGTCAATGCTGGTGTGCACCATTTCAGGGGAAAGCTCCCTTAGTTCCGCAGCAGTGTCATCTGTTATTAGCGAGCCGTTTGTGGATATATCCCACACAAAACCCATCTCAGCTGTTTTCCGTAGCAGCCCCATAATCCCTTTCTTGATGAAGGGCTCCCCGCCTGTGTATTTGACATGGGAAAAGCCATGGGCCTTCAGGTCCGCAAGGACAGAACCACATTCCTCTGATGTCAATTCGCCCAAGGTCTCATTTATATTCCCTGAAAAAATGCAGTATCCGCATGAGTAATTGCATCTCTTTGTGACCTCCCAAATCGCCCTCCCTCCCTCCTTTGGAATCCTGAATAGGCAGATTGAATAGTTCTCCATGGCATGATCATCTGTGCTCATTTCAATTCCACCGCAATATCCTCCAATAATGCAGCGTACTCTGCCTTGGATGGGTTTTTTGTTGTATCAAACTTAATCAAAACTCCTCGCCCGGCCTTGGTCTGGGCTTCAAGGATTTTTTTCTCCTTGAGTTCGGAGTTGAGCTGTGAGTTAACCCTGTCCATAATCTCATCCATACTAAGGTCTCCATAAGATATGCGCCCTATCTGCACTTTCTGTTCGCATGTAACTAGAAGCGCATTGTAATTTACAGAATCCAGCATCCTGTCCTCAACCAAGGGGCCCCAATCAACCAGCACGATTCCTTGGTTTCCAGATATCCTTGTCTTCAATTCAGCCCTCATTACAGGGTCCATTATTCTTCGATATTCTTCAAGCGCATCCCTGTCTTTGAATATCACATGTCCGAGCATTTTCCTGTCAATTGTGCCATCCCTCTTGAGCAGGTGTTTCCCAAATTCAGAGGCAATTGCTTCGCGTGTTTTTTCATACCCCTTAACATTTCCCAGAATACCCCTGCGGATTTCATCCATCTCAATTTGCTTAACATTAAGTCCAACAGGCTTGCCCTCTGCAACTAGCATTGCGCATGAATAGCTCTTGCCGCACCCAATGCCCCCAGTTACGCCCAGAAGATATAAGCCAGAGTTCAGCCTTTCAACCAAATCCTGCTGGATCATTTTGCAGACTCCCATCCAATCCCGTACCTTGAAGGGCAGAATGATACGAATTTCATATCTGGGGATTTCGCCTTTATTGCATCCAGGTTGGTCCATTGGCTCGGCTCTCTGATTGTTGCATATCCGCGTTTTTCCAGCTCCCTCACAAGGAAGTCAATATCCTCTACCAGCTCGCCATTTTCTGGCTGCAATATTGGTCTACTGCTGTGGATGTATTGGTTTGGCACTCCATTGTCATTCTTCTGCAGCAGCTCTGTGCCAACTCTCGGGACAAGGTAATGAATTCGCACCTCATGGGGCTCAAGCTCAAGTATAAGGTTAATTGTCTCCATGGTTGTTTCCCTAGTGCTCCCAGGAAGGTCCATAATCCAGCTTGTCCTCACCCTGTAGCCGAGTTTCTTGGAACCGGAAACCGCGTGTTTTATCTTATCAAGGTTTGTGCTCCTTTTGAAGGTCTCAAGAAGTCTCTGGCTCCCTGTCTCGCAGCCATAGTGCACCCACCTGAAGCCTGCATCTGCCATTGCAGCCATTGTCTCCTCATCGTAATTTGAGGCATTGCTCAGGCATCCCATGACAACATCAATGCCACGGCTCTTAACCAGCTGGGAAATACCCCTCATCCTGCCCTGGCTTACAGTGGCATCATCATCTATGAATATTATTTTCTTTGCTCCATAATCTTTGACAAGACTCTCAATCTCATCAGCCACGTTTCCCGCGCTCCTTGCTCTCCAAGGACCCCAGAAATCAGGGGTTGCGCAAAACCCGCATTCGCCAAAACAGCCCCTGCTGGACCAGAGCGAGCGAACATCAATGTAATCCTTTATGTTGACGAGCGTTCGGTTAGGTATTGGCAATGCGTTTAACCTTGCCTCCTCAAGCCTCGGGCCTGTTTGGTGCATGGTTTTCCCACCAAAATAGGTTATCCCTCCAACAGTTGATAGGGCATTAAGATTCCATCTCCCCAGCTGGAGGAGCTCATCAAGGACAAATTCCATCTCACCATTTATTGCAACGGTATCCTCATTACTCAAAAACAATTCAGGGTAGTGCTTTGGGGTTTTTCCACCAACCGCAACCCTGACATCATGCTCGTATGCAATCTGAATTATCCTTTTAACACCTGCAATTGCTTCAGGGGTGTGCAAAGGAACATGGTAATCAAAAGGTATCACCAAGAAGTCTGGTTTCAGCATTTTGAGGACATCCTCTATGCTCTCAGGTGGCTGAGCTTTAACATCCATATCCAAGACGCCAACCTCATACCCCCTCGACTCGAGAAATGTGGCAATTGCGAGCAAATCTATAGGTTCAATTAGCAGACTCCTTTCAGTATAAGGAACATTTGGCGGATTGACAATTAATGCATCCATTTCTATCTCGATAGAACCGCTTTCTCCTTATAAATCTTTGTATTTTAACTATTACACAATAGTAAAAATTCGTGTAATTCTACAATTAGCTTGACCAAGGCAATTGATAACATTCCGTTGATTAGGTTTTTAAGTTAAGTCGCCTTCCACTTTCGAAATGGGAGCAGATGACTCAGATGATTTTTTAACAAGGGGGGGTTCAAAGATGGGAGCAAATGATGGGGATGGGTTTGGGCCATTATATCCAGAGGGGAGCCTTGAGGCAAGGACATATTCATTGATAACTCAATTCAACTTAATCTCGAAAAGGGATGAGAATACTCTCGGCCTCTTCTTTGCAGCTGAGAATGGGCTCAGCAACCTTACGAAAAAATATGCTGAATACTGGCCGTTCAACCAGAGGCCGAGAACCAAGAGGTTCCTTTCGCAGACCCGATACCTGCTCAAGAACATGCATAAGACGAGAATGGGATACCGCCCTCTCTCCTATGAGATTGCAGACACTCTCAGTGCATTTAACAGCAAGACTCCAGAGATTCTGGACTATGAGGAGAGGGAAATCAAGTTCTACGGCCAGATAATCAAAGAGGCAAACATGCTTGCACTGGAACACAGGATTACCGCCGGTGAGCTGGTAAAGGACAGCCAGTACAGGAACGAAATCTTCAGGAGGATTTTCCCCAATGCAGAGGATTTCGGGGTTTACATGAACATCAAGGTTCAGCAGGATGCGAGCATAGGGAAGGTATGGCTCGATTCTCTGAGGTCGCTCAGGCCCACTCTCGCTAGGACCATCAAGATAAGTCCGGGCGGAATTCTTGCCAAACATCTCATGCTGAGGAAGATTGACAGGCTTCCATCTTCTGAGATAGTTGATGCCTATCAGAAGGACGAGCTGGCATTCTACAATGCACGCGCGAGCCAGATTTACGGGGTAAACCTGGCGCCAAGCATAGCAACAAAATAGGGGTGCAAATTATTTAAACCCCTCCCTTATTGCTGCCTTTATGCCAGTGATATTTGACCTTGATGGTGTTATTGTTGACAACAACGCCTTCCACCGCGACGCGTGGATTGAAGTTGCCCGCTCGCACGGGTTTAATCTGACAGTGGATGATTTTAAGCAGCATGTTTCAGGCAGGTCCAACCCTGATGCCATTGCCTACCTGTTCGGGAGCGAGATTGGGAAGGAGCTGGTTGAGAAGGTTGCTGAGGAGAAAGAGGTAACATTCAGGCGGATGTCCCGGGAGCATATTGTGCCTATGAAGGGATTGATGGGATTCCTGGATTTGCTGAGGCAAAACAAAATCCCCTGTGCAATCGGAACCAGCGCACCTGCTGAGAATGTCAAGATTATCATGGACAAGCTTAAGCTGCGTGATTATTTTAGGGCAATTGTTGATGCCACCCAGTTTACCCGTGGCAAGCCCGACCCTGAGATATACCTGAAAACAGCAGCCCGGATTGGCGCTGAGCCAGAGCAGTGCATTGTGTTTGAGGACTCCCTTGCCGGGATTATGGCTGCCAAGGCAGCTGGCATGAGCGTCATTGCAATTACCACAACCCATCCGCGTGAAGAGCTGGGTTCTGCTGATTATGTTATCGATGACTTCACGCAGGTGGAAATAAGCCTCCTGAATTCTCTCGTGCCGAACCTCTAGCGGTCGTGGCGCCGCCGGGGTGGGGGATGGCCCCTACGGGGTGCCCCGGGAGGAGCGTAAGCGACGACGGCCGCCAACATAAGTTCGTACATTAAACTAGAAATTTATTTATACTAAATCAATCTTAAGCGCAGCATGCGCATTAGGAAATATTTGCCTTCTGACTGCGAGGCTGTTGAAAGCATCCATTTTGAGACAGGCTTTATTGGGAATTCCATGTCGGCGCTCCTTACGGATAACAACGTCTGGAAGAGCAGGATTGATTATTACCTTGACAAGCAGGCGGACACTGTTTTTGTGCTTGAGGATGAGGTTGTGGTTGGCTACCTGGCTGGCTCACTTGATGATCACATGCCCAGGTTCAGTGTTTTCTTCCAAACACTAGTGGAAATAGCAAAGGGTTTTCCCCTTTCTAAGAAGGACAGAGCATTCTGGCTCGGCCAGGTGGGGGTAATGGCCCGTGCAGCACTTGGCATTTCCAAGGAGAGATATTTCAACATACCAAGGCATGCTGGACATTTGCACATAAACCTCCTCCCTAAATACCGAGATCAGAAATGGGGTTCAAAGATGCTCGCAGAGTTTGAGGGCTATGCTGCCAGCAAGGGCGTGAGAATAATACATGCAGACACATTCCAAACCAGGCTCAACCCCACTGCCAATTTTTGGCTTAAGAATGGGTTCAAAGAGTATTCTCGGGTTAACACATCGTACTGGCAGAAGCAGCTCCCAACTGAGAGGATTGATTTGGTTTGCTATGTGAAGGAGCTCCCCTATTCGAAACTTCGGGATGATCCCAAGGCCACGTAGCGGACAGGAACCTTTCTGTAAATCTCTGGCAGGCCCTGCCTCCCAAGTTCCTCTGGAACTCCAACGAGAATGTGCCAGGCTTTTGGGTCAATTGGTGATTGTGAGATGTTGACAGAACCAATTGCGTAAGGTACCCTCATGTAGTCTCGTGTAAAACCGATGCTCGCAATGCGTGCTAATTTTTCTGTTGCCATTTTCCTTAATCTATTGTGGTCCAACGCTTGGTGCAATAGATGTGTCAGTTTTCTCTTCTAATCCACCTGCCCTTGCCCTGTAATTGGCGCTTCTCACCCATTCATAGACACCTGATACAATGTTTGCTGCGACAATTGCTTCAGCTGTGTATGCTGCCTCTTTTGGCCACCCAGCGGCGAGTGGTCCTAAAACTGCAGCTGAGAATAATGAAGAAATTCCTGGACCAGCAAAATATCCAGATTGTCCTGTCTCTCTGTATCTCCTAATTGCAGTTGGCCAGGCTAACATTGATGAGCCCGCACATCGCCAAATGCTTACCAGAGTTGTTTCTCCTGCGTGGAGGGCTTTTCCAGGAATGCGTTTTACGTCCTCTGCCATGACTTTAAGAGTTTCAATTGTTCTTGATTTCTTGGTTTGGTTTGTTGTCATTTGGGTTAAGAATTTCTAATCATTTAAATACATTTCGGAAAATATACTACTTTTAAGTAATAATAAATCTTGCATAAGGATTTCCATGCTCAAGAATTGTCTTTTTTTCAGAAAAGTTCCAGCTGCTTCGGCTTTAACCGCACTTCCTCAACCTTGAGGATCTGGTCTAAAGTTGGTATCGGGTGGAAGTAATCCTTTTCGAAGGTATCCATATGCTCCTCGGCGATTTTCCTGGCTTCGAGGTCATTCTTGGCCTCAAACCGAAACTCTGGCTTGTGCGGCTCCGGGTCTGGCATCCACGCCCCGTCATACATCAAGGCTTTTACGGTGTATTTCGCAAGGTATTCTGGCATGGGAAAAATGTACTGGCCATTATTAATAACTTTTATTGTGACAGAAAAATTATTTTGCAAAACCTAAGTCTCAAGAAGTGATTTACACCAAAGGCCTCGGTGAATCAACGAGACCTTCCCTGACTTGGCTGCTATGGATAAGCCTTAATTTCTGTTTCCCATCGTGGGCAATGATGTAGCCCTTTCCGAGCGGGATGTCCTGGCTGGCGAGCTCCGGGTCAATTGTCTCAAGCCGGTTCTTGGTAATATCCCATCCTCTCTCAGTCATCACATAAACCGGAATCTTGAGCCCGATCTGGATAAGGGCTTTCGGTGCAATAATTTCCCTTGCTGGCTTTGAGGCGCAGCTCCAGGCTATATCTGCATATTTGGCCATGGCTTGTGCAGTCTCCTCATCTATCCCGGTTGAGCACAAAGCGAAGCGGTAAATCTTGATATCGTCTGTTTCGAGGGCTGCAATATCTCCAAGGTTTCTGTTGAATCCCACTGCAGTTGAGACCGCGATGTTCTTCTTGCCAAGGCGAATTGCAGCCTTGACGCCCGTGAGTTGGTCAATTTCCCCGGTTTCCGGGAAGACCGGGAACACGTTCTCCTGGTGGCATTTCTTGACAAGTTCATCAATAGGTGTTGTGTAGAAAGTGCCTGTCATTACTGCGCCGACGCCCTGGCTGTGCTCCGGGTCAAATGTAATCACAGTGCCGACACCGTCGCACACCTGCACGAGTGCCTCATAAAGCCCTTTCCTCATCGCATCCATTGATATTTCAGATGAACCAAACGGCACCTTGGCCTCGCATTCCCTGAGGCTGCGCTGCCCGCTGAACATCTTGAACTCGCCGATTGCCTGCTCGTTCATCTCCTTGATGAGCTTCTCCTTGAAGGGCATGTCCTTGCCGTAGCTGTGGCGCGTAAAGAGCATCTTTGCCAGAGGGCAATAGTCAATAACAGATTCAGTTGCGTAAACCGCCTTTCCATCAAGCACCAAGATATAAGCCCCTGCCCTTCTGGTAATATGAACATCAGGGTAAACAATGCTGTTTGCATATTCCACCAGTGGCGCTATTGCCTCCTTGGCATCTGCTCCTGGATTTGAGGCAGTTATCCTGTTTAAGGTTGCCCAAGCAGGGAGATTTGTAAGATGGAGAGCCTCCCAGTTCTTTGGGTATTTGATTCTATTCTTTATATCCTCAGGGAGGTTTGGGAGCAGTTTTGACACAATGGAGCTGTCCTTCAGAGCAAAAGAGAGTGTTGCCAAATGGCCATCCCAGTTAATGGTTGAATCGCCCCGCCAGTATGAGCCAGTTGCCTGAATCTCTCTAAGAACTCTTTCAAGCTCCATGAAAAATAGGAGCACGTCATCGCTTAAAAATCTAATGTACTTATTTACTTTACAGTAATATTAAAAAAAAGTTTAAAAATTACGAGCCTAGAAGAACTTCATTCTCCAGAAGAATATGATGGACAAGAGTCCCAAGAAGCCAGAAACCCCCATCACAATGGGAAATATATGGGGAGAACTCTGGAATGGAACTGGAATGTTCATCCCATAAATTGAGACAACAAGTGTCGGAAGGGATATGACAATTGTTAAAACAGCCAATATCTTCATGACAATGTTGAGGTTGTTGGAAATCACAGACGCAAAGGCATCAAGGGTTTCACCCAGGATGCTGGAATAGGTATGAGTCATTTCAATTGCCTGGAGGTTCTCGTCAGCCACATCAGCAATCATCTTCCTGTCTGCTGGAGTTTTCAAGAGGGATTTATCCCTGGCAATCCTGTTGACAAGAATCTCATTGGACTTTAGCGATGTGCTGAAATAAACCAGGGATTTCTCAATATCCAGCAGATCCAGGACAATCTTGTTTTTCTGGCTCTGCTCCAGCTGGTTCTCTAGGGCGTACATCTTTTTCTTGATCTCATTTAGGTAAGTTAAGTAAAGCCTCGCCGCGATTAGCAGGAGCCTGAATGCCAGCTGGGTCTTGTGGAACTCGAACCTCTGGGTCTTCAGCTTAGGGATGACATCATTGTCAAAATATGAGAGCGTTAGCACCATGTGCTTGTTAATGAAAATCCCCACAGGCACCGAGAAATACTCCAGGTCGTTCTGGAGATTGTTGTAAGGTGCGCGGATAATGATAAATGTGAAATTTGGGTAATCCTCCAATATGGGGACCTCATCAATGTCTTTCAGCGACGTGAGCAGTTCCTCTGGGATGTCGAAGAAAGTCCTAAGCGTGATTATGTCCTCTTCAGATGGGTTTGAGGCGTTAATCCAGCAGTTGGGCTCCGGCCTATTCAGGATTTGGAGCTTATTCTCAGAAATCTTGAGAATCTCTAGCATTTGCTTTGCGATTAATTACTCATTTATAAATCTACTGAAAACATTAGCCAAACAAAACCCAGGCATTAAGCCTCTCTTTTTTGCAGTAAGAAACGATTTCTTGCCCCAGATTGCTCCAATAGTTGTTCAGGTTCAAATAATCCTCAACCATGTTTGGGTACTTTTGCCTGAGCCACGCCATTACGCTCCCCCATACGGCAGCATAGGGGTTGAGCTGGTCAATGAGGTAATGATCCGTGTACCTACTTGTGTTCTCCAGGATATCTTTCCATTTAGTGAGGTAAGGCATTATCGGGCCGATGAATACAAATGTCCTGAAGCCAGCTGCCTTAAACTGCTTTAGGGCATTGAGCCTGTTAATTGAGGGTGAGGCAAATGGTTCAATTTCATTCCTCAGGCTTTCGTCTAGGGTAGTGATTGTGAACCCAACTTCAACATTCTTGAATTGCTTCAGCAGGTCCATGTCCCTTAGCACCAAATCTGATTTTGTTTGGATGCTCAGGTTTGGTTGGAGCGGAATTAGATTCTCAAGGATTCTGCGAGTGAGCCTGTACTTTTCTTCGATAGGCATGTATGCATCAGTCACAGATGAGATGTAGATAGATTTGCCCTTGAATTTGTCTGTGTTTTTTGGGATAAGCTCTGGGGCGTTGATTTTTGCATCCACAAAAGTCCCCCATGGTTCAGCATGGCCTGTGAACCTTTTCATGAACCTAGCATAGCAGTAGATGCATGCGTGCGAGCAGCCAACGTAAGGGTTGATTACAAAATCAGCTCCAGGAATGCCTGACTTGGATATGATTGAGCTGGCCTTAATCTCCTTGATTTCCATCCATTGGCAGGTGATTTGCTGGAATAAAAAACCTTCGCTCGGCTTAATATATTAATCACTGGAATTAGTATTGTTTAAGTTGAGCTTCCTCACAAGCTCCATAGTGCATGATCCCATCTCCTCATCGCTAACACCAGAGCAAATCATTCTCCCATCTTTTTTGATTTGCGAAGAGGATGAGAGCTGCAATACTTTTAACAGGCAATTATCCCTTTTGTCTCCAGCTAAACTGCAGATTTCAATTGCCTTTGGCAGATTATTCTCTGGGAATACAGCCTTGATTGCTGCTTGAGAGAAGCATTCCGGGCATAAACTTAAGACTTCTTCAGATGTTGTAGGGTTTTTGCATCCAGGTACCTCTACTGCTCTGTTATCAACTGCCGTATAGCACTTCTTTTTTGAGGTTACGATTCCGAAGCACATGATATTCATACCGCAGTCTAGGCAATACGCCGGGGATTCAGATAGAAATCCAATACACTCATACTCTGTCCTCTGGATGCTTGGGAAACCAGGGCAAAACCCACAGGTGCTGCCTGCACTTTTTGGGAAGAAGAAAGCCAGAAGTGCAATTCCTAAGGCCGCGATTAGGATTTTGAATAATATTTTCATAAATATTTCTATGTTGAAGGCACTTAAATAATTTGCCTAGACTTCCAACTAGGCAAAAGCCAACATGTTAAGCCTTCCTGCTCACGTATCAAACTCCACGCGGCCGTATGTGTCAACAGTCATAAGCAGGCTAGGGCATCCTTGTGATGCGAGTAGCTCCCTGCTCTGCTGCAGATACTCTTCATAGATTGGGGATGCAGTTGAACGGTAGACCAAGAGCCCGATTATACAGACGCCTTCGCACACCCCATCCCTTTTTGCCTCCCTGAAACTCTTCAAACTGACAGGTTTTTCCCCAATTGCCTTTGCCCTCTTTGGCAGGTAGAAGCTCTCCACGACATAATCCTCATCCTGCAGGTGACCCAACAGAAATCCCGCCAGTGAATTTCCCTGTGATTCCTGGCTAAGCTTACTCACCATCTGGTCCAAAGAGGTTTTGCCTATTTCTATTCTCATTTTGTCCCCCCTTCGGTCCCATATATTGTATAATAATAAGCATTCATAAACCTTTGGGCTGAAAACTTGCGCTTATCCAAAGGTTTTTAATTGAGTTTTCCCCTCTTATTTTATGGAGTTTAATAAGGTTCAAAGCATGCTCCTCGGGGTGGCCATGGGGGATGCTTACGGCGCCCCATATGAGTTTGCGTTTAAGGATAGGTACGAATATGGGCACGGCCTTGACTTTTCTCAGTACCGGTCCCATCCTACCAGAAAGCAGGGCATGTACACAGACGACACCCAGATGTCAATTGCAGTTGCTGAGCTGCTCTCTGGTGATTTGCCTTTCACCCATGAGAACCTTGCAGATGCATTTGTGATGTGCTATAAGCGCGACCCGATTGAGGGCTACAGCAAGCGCGTCAAGGCAGCACTTGAAGCTTCTAGTTCCGGCAAGGAATTCCTCCAGAATATTGACAAGAATGCAACTGGCAACGGGGCTGCCATGAGGGCTCTGCCTTTGGGTGTAATAAAAGATTTGTCAACTCTAATCCAGTATGCAAAGATTAACGCAGAGGTATCGCATAATACACCGCAGGGCATTGCCTCATCTGTTGCAGTGGCGCTCTTGGCTCATAATTTCCTTTATGGTGATGGGAATAAATCCATGTTCGATTTCGTGCTGCCACACATTGAGAAGATAGACAAAGAGTCCTATGAGCACTTCAAGGCAATTCAACATCTCCCAAGAGAGGACCCCGAAATTATTTTTGGGAAGGAGTTTTCAGCGTCGGGCTTGTCAGGTGATGCAATGCATTCTGTTGGTGCTGTGATGTACATCCTCTCAACCCATGCAGACCCAAAAGTTGTTCTTCGCAAGGCAATTCACCTTGGCGGTGACACCGACAGTACTGCTGCAATGAGCCTAGGGCTTAATCTTGCGAAATATGAGGTTAGGCTGCTCCCTGATTTCCTGTTAAAGGGGTTAACTAATCATGAGTTTGGCAGGGATTATATCATTAAGCTAGGGGATAAGCTGGCGAAGAAGTTAGGTGTCTGAGAGAGGTTTACTTGTAAATTTCTTCTCTGTTGTCAAAGCAGTTAATGATAACCTTATCCTGTTCAAGACGATAAATTATCCTGAAAGGCGGTACCCTTACGCTTCGGTGGCCTTTCAGGTTGTATTGCAAAGGCTTCCCAGAATCAGGGAGCTGCTCTAATTTTTTAAGATGGTTAATTATCCTTATTCTTGTGGTTTTGTCCTTGATTCTCTTGAACTCTTTCAAGAAGTCTTCTGTAAAGAGCAGCTTCATCTTATTGCATCAGCAGGTCGTCAATCTCCTCGGCACTCCTGGAGGCATCTGCTATGACAAATTTATCCTGGTTTATTTGTTCTTCACTCCTCATTATTTTCTCAATGAGTTGCATGTCTGCCTTTAAGGCCTCTTTCTTAATTTGCTTAAGCAAAATATTGCCATCCTGATTGAACACGATAAATTTGGTTGAGGGCTTTATCCCTGCATCTTTTCTAATCTCTGAGGGGATAACCACCTGCCCGTTCTCTGATATCTTAGTAATTGCGACTTCCATCATCACCACCTACGTTGTATTTTATTATTAAAACGTATTGTAGATATAAACCTTTCGGTTGAGAATTGGGACTTATGCTGCAACTAAGCTTGATAATAAGCTGGTGAAGAAATTCCCTTGATTTGTTTACCTGCATCTGGCCCTGGAGTGATTGTGAAGATTTCCTTTACCCTTAATTCCACAACACCGCGCGGGATTCTTCCGGACTTCTTTGATTGCAGGAAGGCCTTGCCCTGTTCAAACACTTTGCCAGAGAAATGGTAATTTGCCTGGCCTTTAAGCTTGTAAGCCTCCTCTGTTTCAGGGTTCCAGAATGCTAGGCATGCATTCTTGTTCTCGAGCAGGTTGCTCTTCGTGGCGTTGAAATAATTATCTATCAGCAGGATTGTGCAATTGCCTGAGATTTTCTTCCAAAACACGGGTACAACATTGGGCTTGCCATTCTTGTCTGCTGTTGCAAAGGCAACCAGTGCCTGCTTTTCGAACAATGCCTTGACCTTTTGTGGAATCATTATTCCGAGAGTGAAAAATCCAATATAAAAATCTATTGTTCACCTTCTTAACAAAGTATTATAACTATTAAGTAGTAAAATTACCAAAACTTTATAAATTTGTGAAATCCTCCACCAGATTATGGATAAATTGGAACGTGCACTAAAAAATTATGAGCAAAGACTCCGGACAGGCCCTTTACTTGTCCATGCTACTAATGCCTGCTATGACCACTGCGCACACTGCTATATGAATGCTGTTCCACAGGATTCTCCTAACGCAAGATATGTCAATGCTGATGACATGCTCCATTTTATCGGCATTCTCCGACAAGATAATCCTGAATATACTGTGGGTTTATCCGGAGGCGATGCCTTGTTGCACCCTGAAATAGTTAGAATTCTTGATTCTTTGTCAGCACATTCGCAGTTTGAGATAAAGACTAGCGGATTTGCATTGACTTCAAGAAACACGAAAAACCGCAAGGAATTGTTTGAGGCAGTCGCCAGAAGCAAAGCTTGGGTTCATGCTGCCCAGCCTGGAGAACAATATCACTCAATTACCAGGGGGGATATACAGGATATAAGGCAATATGCAGAAGAGCAAGGAATCAGTACTAAAAATCTGGGCTTGCCATCAAGACCAAATAGCTTTATCAGGACTAAGTTGGCTGCCCACAAGGGTGTTTGGTGGGCTGCAATTGCAGCATTTATTTATTCGAGATCACTTAATGAAGAACTATTCTATGAGATCAATCCAGTGGGCCGGGCAAAAAACCTCCCTCAAAAAGATGTAGCACCTGGAAAACGAACGTGCCTCGATTATGAGAGGAGCAGAGAGATTGAAGTGAATTATGACGGAAAGCTGCAGTATTGTGTCTACGCCTGCCATGATGGGTTCATGAATATCCGGGAACTGGCCGGTGTAGAAGATAAGGAGGAAGCGGTGAAGTTGATTCTTCAAAAATTATTTGATGACCCCACTTTCCAGGATATGGCTGAATATGACCGGTGCTATTTCTCCAAGAAGGTGAGGAAGAAAGAGTTAGGGTGCGGCAATCAGGCTAGCCTTGCTTCCTCAATTATGTAATCCCCTTCGTAATTTGAGAATTTTGTGGTTGCCTTTACTATCTCAATCCTCTTCCTGAAAAGGGGCATGTTTGTTACAAATGTTTCCATCTCTCCCCCCTCGCCCGAAGGGTTTATCTTGTATTTCTCCTTGTATTCTACTAAACGTTTTATCATATCGCTGTCTATCTTTTTTCCGAGGAAGCTTTGGTCCAACGGATACCCTGCGATCTTTGTGATTATTGTCTCGAATTTGTTTTCTACTAGCTCATTCAATAGCTCCACCTGGTCCTTCTGCCAGAGCGGATTAATGCACTGCAGCTGGAGGTCTGAGCAGACTTTCTGGATTCTTTTGAACTGATAGACAGATGCAATTGCCCCTGTTACAACCCCCTCAATGTTGAACTTCAGCATTGCCTTTTTGATTAGTGCCTTCAGGTCCATGAGCTCTATCTCCTTCTCTCCCTGGGTTTTTTGTGTCATCAGGGGTATCCCCATTGCCTCTGCCTGCATCTTTGTTAGTCCAATGTTGGGGGTGTGGAACATATAGCTGTAAGGGTTCTCTGATTCGACTGACAGGAGGCAGGCTATCTCATGCTCTTCCTTTGCCTTAAACATGGCGTAGCAGGAATCCTTGCCGCCTGAGAACAGGACACCTAGTTTCATATTCTAATGAGGATTTGCTTAGGATATAAATATTGTGTTTAAAAGCTGGAAAATATGGGGCATATAAAAATTCAGGTAGGGAGCTGACTGGTTCGGCAAAGCAGGAATATCGCCTGAATAGGTACTTAAGGCTAAATTTGGTCTTTCTTAGACGGTGGGGAATAAAACATGTATTACTGGTCAAAACAATGGGGGAATGAAAATGGAAAAAGCAAAGGTGGGAATGTTGTATACTTTATTTTCAAATATAAATTATAATTATGACATTGATGAAGGGGAACTTGAAAAGACAGTCAAGTTAGTTCTGGGGCTCAAATTAGCAATGGAATATGTCAAAAAGGATTGCCCTGACCTGTCAATGAAGGTTTATTCTCCAACCCAGCATGGAGCCGCCTGCGGAGTTGAGCTAAAGGGGGAAGAGCAACAAGTCAGGCATGCCACGGTAGTTTATCTGAGGCTCGCTGGCATTCCATATATGGTTACCTCAGGCTCTAGGATTGTTGACCCACTCCTTGCTAATTATGACAAGGAGACAAAGAGGAAAATGGAGGACGTATTGGTCGGAAAGTGGGTTGTGGATAAGAAATAAATTATTACTGTATAGTAGCAAAAGCTTTTTAAATCTCCACTGTTTCCAACGTCCATTGGGCATGTAATTTGTCCACTGATGCTAATTAAAGGAGGAGACTGAAAATGAAGCGAAAAACATTGCCATTAATTGTTGCTGGTTTGCTAGCAGGTGCCACTCTCCTAGGTGGGTGCTCGGCATATAATAAGGTAGATGCCCCAGAAAAAGGTGTAACCTTGGTCACAAGGGATGTTGTGCCTCTTGGTGTTGAGGCTGGAATATATAGCTACGGGGCTTACCTTGGTGTGGCATTTGAAAATGATCAGGGACAGCCGCAGTTGGGTTATGTCAGAAATTGCGATTTTAGAAGTAGAGTCGTTGAAGCCTCGGCCCTTATCCAAGGAGAGATGAATGACGTTGATAAATTTGGGCAAAAGGACCCAATCACATTGACTGGAATCCTGAATTCAGATGGCCTTCAGATTAAGGAGATATATGTCCACGGCCACACAATCAAATTTTAGAGGAAATCAAAATGCCTAAAGAGAAACCATTGTATGGGGTTCATCTGGAGGACAGGGTAATTATTTGGCCGCAAAGGGATTCCCGTGGCTATGTGACGCAGACAGGCGTTCCGTTGAGTGTCGCTGTGACAGGGGAGACGTACCTCACCCTGGCCGCTGTTCTCATGGTTGAAGGCCAGCCTTTTTTGGGTTACGTCGTGAACACAGGTTATCTCACCGGTACACAGGCCCAGGCATTGCTCCAGTCGGAGATTGTTGACGGTGATGCTGATATGGTTACATGGGCTGGAATCCCAAAGGAAGATGGGCTTGTCATCAAGGAGCTTTACGTGCATGGTTATAAAATCAATTTTAGATGAGGGGTTAAAATGCCAAAGGCAAGATTAATTGATGATATCTCACTTGAGGAAAAGTGCAGGAATTGGCCTCAGCCTGATTCCCGCGGCTTTGTGACGCAGACTGGCGCTCCTTTGAGTGCAGTTTTGAGTCATAATAACATGAGCGATGCTAACTTGGCCGTTGTTTTAAATGTTGATGGCAAGCAAGTATTGGGATATGTTGTCTATTCGTACAATATTCAAATAACAATTGCAGCAGCTCTTCTACAGGCGGAAATTGCAGACGGTGACAACGATTATGTCACATTTTCAGGGCTTCCTAGTAATGTGGGGATTGAGCTTAGGGAGCTTAAGGTGCATGGTTATACAATCAACTTTAGATGAGGGATGAAAATGGATTCAATAGAAAAGCAGGTTCGAATTGCAATTGGTAATGATTTTGCCAATAGAGCTAAGGTGGTTTATGGCGCCCACCCGGCTGAAATCGCAGCTGTTTTGGCAGCTGAACAGGAATATTTGGGCACAGAGCTTAGCAAGCTGGTTGAGTCAGGGCATTTGAGTGAATTAGAGGCCTCCAGCTTAAAGGAGAGGATTTCGAAAGCAGAACGAGAAAACCTCTCAATAGAATCCCTCACCCAGCGTGTTGCCATGTCTTGGATGGGAAGTAGCCGCCGTGAACTGCAAAAGTTCAAAAGGATAATAGAAGTGGCAGAGGAATTGGAATATGAGCTTCCTGGAGATTTGGAAAAGCAATACGATGCCCTGGTGGCTTATTTCCAGAAAAGGGACAATGTTGTCAACACCCTGATGGAAAAGGCCAAGGCTGATGGTATAGAGTCCGCAACCAGCGTCGAAAACATACGGGCAGCTGTGAGGGCTGAATACGCAACCCCAGAAGAATACATACAATCAGAAACAAGCCTTGGCAAGATAGAATCTGAGCTGTTCTGCATCATCGCCAAGTTGGGTGTTGATAGGATGGAAGTTTTTCACTCAGACCTCAACAGGAAGACTGAAGCTGAGGCAAGAGAAATGGCCGAGAAGACTGTCCTGAAGGCAGATGTAGAGGCAATTTACAAGCAATAGGTCAATTCGGAGGCTACTAAAATGGAAACAATAGAAGAGCAGGTTCGGAAGGCAGTTGCTAATGATTTCGCTAATAGGGCAAGGGATGTTTTCAGGGCCAATGATGGGAATATTGCAGCAGCCCGGGATGCCGTGTGTGAATTTTTTGACGACCAATTAGAAATGTTGGTTGAGACAGGGGATGCTGATGAGATTGCTGCAGATGAGTTAAGGGAAGAATTTGAAGACAATATGATTGAGGATTTCTCAGCAGAAATTCTTACTGAGAAGATTGAAGATTTATGGGGCGATGATGCAAATTCCTATGCTAATGATTTTTTTGAGGCCAAGTTTGGCGCTGTGTTCTCTTTCAGGGATCTGCCCGAGGATTATGATGCGCAATACGAGATTGTAATTGGTTATGTCCAAAGGCGTGACAATATTGTCAATGCCCTGGTTAAGAAGGCAGAAGAGGCCGGGATTCAAGCAATAACTCCTGAGTCCATCAGGGCTGCTGTAAGGGCAGAGTTCAAGACAGCTGAGGATTATGTGGAATCGCAGAAGGCATTCCTTGACACTGTGCTTGAGCTGAACTGCTCACTCATGGACACAAGCAATGGCGATGATGAGGCTGCGTTGTTGGAAGGGTTAATGCAGAGGACAACGAGATTCATGTATGAAAAGTCAGCTGCCTTCGAGCAGGCTGTTGTAAAGGCAGACGTAGAGGCAATATACAAGCAGTAGATTAACATAATAATTCAAGGAGGGTATTAAAATGGATTCGATAGAACAGAAGGTAAGGATCGCAATTGCAAATGACTTTGCACTCAGGGCTAGGGAAGCTTACAGTTCCAACCCGGGGAGCATTGCAGCAGCAAAGCAGGCAATAGTTGAATTTATTGATACAAAATTTGATGAACTTGTTCAATCAGAGGATGCTGATGCGGATACTGCTGAGGAGATGAGCGGCCGTTTCAAGGAGAGGATGGGTAATGAGCTATCTGTTGACAAACTCTCCCAGCAAGTTGCGGAGGAATGGATGCGAGGAGTGAAGTTTTTTGAAGGCGAGTACGAAACTTTGAATATGACCTTAAGTATGACCGGCAAAGAATTGCCCTCTGATATATTGCAGCAATATAGGAAGATAATTGATTATGTGCAGAGAAGGGATAACATTGTTAATGCACTGGTGAGCAGAGCACAAGAGGGCGGGATAAGCTCAATTGATGCCCAGGTCATCAGGGCTGCAGTCCGTGCTGAATATCAAAAACCCGAAGATCTTGTGAGGTCACTAAGGGAACTAGGTGAGAGTGTTACTTGCCTAATGGGTGCGATTACTCGATTGTCCACACTCGCAGGATTCGAAGATGGTGGACTGGCGACCTTGCTGTTCGATATAGGGAAAGTCACAGTTGACAAAACACTCGATCTCTACGAGCAGACAGCTGTAGCTGCTGACATAAAGGCAATTTACGGGAATTAATTATTTTATGTAGTCCACAGTGCCCTCCCTCCTCTGGGGGGGCTTCGCTACATTATCCTTTTTGTAGCCCAGGGCTATTGCATAGAGGGGCTTGAAGCCAGCTGGGATTTTCATCTCTTTGATGTATTTCTGCGAATCCTGGCTGCCGAACAGGAATGCGGCAAGCCCAATCCAGCAGGCGCCTATGCCGAGTGACTCTGCTGCCAGAAGCATATTCTCAGTAGCAGCTGCGCAGTCTGTCTGGTAGAAATTGGACTTGTCAGTGCCCGAAACGATTATTACAGTTGGTGCGTGGTGGAATATATGGTAGCCCTCTCTCTTCACCATGGCCTCAAGGTATTTATTCCCTGAGCCTTGAAGTGAGAGTTTTATATCCTCATTCAGCCTCTCAATCAGTTCACTGTTCTGGACAACTGTGAAGTGCCATGGCTGCAGGTTCATTGCGCTCGGCGCGTAGAGCCCTGAGCCAATTATTTCCTTAAGTTCGCTCTCCTTGATTTGATCAGGCAGGAATGTGCGTATGCTTCTCCTGTTAAGTATTGTCTTGATGGTTTCGTTCATGTTATTCCCCCCTCACATACTTTGTCTTTCCGGTATTTATGATGAGTATCTTCTTATTCTTTGGGATAATCTCCCTCATCTGGAGGAGCAGCGCAAGCCCCGCAATACCAGATGGCTCGCAGTTGATTTTCAGCGCCCTGGCAATTGCCATTGCCTCCTCTAGGAGCTGCTCCTGCAGCAGGTAAACGTTTGACTCAGAGCCACAGTAGCCTGCAGAGCGGTATAACCTTATCCATTGCTCGTCATAGTGCACAAAAGGGAGGTGGGGCGAGTAAAGCTTTTCCGCCTTTGACCTGGGGTTGTTTGTTGTTACGCCGAGGAAATTGCATCGCCTCAGCACATTCACATCCCCGCTGAATCTAGGATCGTGGTTTGCAGTTGAGACCTCGCGCTTGTTTGTGTTCAGGAGGTTCTCATATAGGTTACCAGTTCCGAATGGGATGAAGCAGTATTCAGGTGAATTGTTGATAATCTCATAGCTGAGCCAGTCATAGAATCTTGTCGTGGGGTCCAGCGCCTCACTTGAGGTTATGTCAAACCCGTTCGGGTTGTTGGTTAGTGCGAGTATGTCCTTCCAGTAAAACGGCCTCTTGCTGAGGTCGGTCTCGAAAATTTCGCACCCCAGCGCTTTCAGGGCCTTGATTATCTCCGGGTTGATTTCCACGTCTACCAGCACTTTTAGGTTTGGAAGGTGGTATTTCCTCAGCATTGTCTGGATTGCCACAGCAGCTGAGCCAGATGAGATGATTGACATAGGCTGGAGCTGCCCAGAGACCTGGCCGCGCTGCTTTGCCAGGAGGAAATCCCTGTAGGTTACGATTATTTCCCAGGCCATCCTGTCCTTATGCGTGCCCGTCAGGTTGAAGCTCTCATCCTTTAGCCAGACGTTTGAGAAGTTTGGAACGCGGATTTGGTATGTAGGGGTTGCTGGGAATTTTGGTTTGTTAGGCGGGAATTCCGGCTTTAGAGGGTCATTCTCGGATGCAACCACAATTGACTTGAGAATTTTCTGCTCTTTGAATGAAAGGGCCATGTGTTATGCTTTTTGTGGAGTGCGATTTAAATGTTTCTATTTGCTTACCGCACGGTCAATGAGGTCAGCGAAACATGGGGCGGGGCTGTCCTTAATGAAAGCTGCCCTCAATTCCTCATAACGCTGTTCTGAAAATAAGTGCAGGATGTGTTCCTTGGCAAACCTTGAGTTGACAAAATAAGCCTGGAACTCATCAATCACAATCTCTCTCCTTTGGCTGTAACCCTGGCTTACAAGGAAATAAGTGAACTTATCCCTGTCGTCACTTGTCATTACCTTGTCCCAGAAATTCTCGCAGTAATCCCTGTAGGCCTTGTTAGTCAAGTACAACCCGTGGCTGAGCTCGTGTGCGTGGATGCCTCTCCAGGAATCAGATGCCCTGTCCATTCCATTGAAGGATACGATTGATTTTTCAGATTTTGGCGGCACGTAGCGTCCCTTGCCCTCGCAGATAATCCCGTTTTCCAGCAGCAGGTTAAGCAGCCATTCTTCCTGCGGGAAAAGCCTTTTCCCCTTCGCAACGTTGAAAAACCTGGCCAAGGGTGATGAGCTTATTGTGAGCCCGGACATGTAAAAGGCAGCGAATAAAGGCTCTTCTGGAAACTCGTCATTTCCCCTATAAAATCCGGTCATGGAAGCAGATGGCCTGCCAAAGGCCAGGGCATGCTCCTCCTGCTCTTTTGAGAAGTGGAGCACGTATATTGCATCCCCATACCTGAGCAGCTCTGTTTTATCAGGACTGGATTTTAAAATCTCATCTAATGAGGCCTGCTGAGCAACCCCTAATCCCGGGAGAGGTCCACTCTTGCCCCAAGAAACCCTTTCTGTTTTGCTTCGGAAATATGCCAGGAATTGCTCAACTGCTTGTGAGCCCATCTTACTGCTCACCGTTGGATAGGCTGTGGATAGTATCAGCGAAACTTGGCACAGGGCTGCCTTCAAGGAATTTCGCCCTCAGCTCATCTGCGCGCTTCTTCGGCAGGAAGCCCCTGTATCTTGAGCTAGCATATCTCATGTGGGCTAGGTATGCCTGCGCCTCATTGATTTTCGTATCTGTGTTTTGGATGTCATAATCATGTAATCTCAAAAACTCTGTTAATCCCATCCGGTCATCAGGTGTCATTACCTCATCCCAGAACCTGTTGCAGTAATCCCTGTAAGCTGGATTGGTGAAATACTCTGCGTGGCCTAGCTCATGTGCAAAGATATCCCGCCACTCTTCAGGCTCGGATGAGTCCTGCACATATGAGATTACACACTTATTAGTCGGCATATAACCCTCTTTGCTTTCCGCAATAATTCCATTCTTAAGCAGAAGCTCGCGAAGCTGATTCTCTGACTTATTGAGATTTTGTCCCCGCGCCAGATTGTAGAACAGCGCCAGCTCTGAGGCAGTGAAGTCATGCCCAATTGCGGTTGCCCCTAAAGTCGAAACTTGTTTCGGAAATTCATCCCTTTTGGCGCCAGGGCAGTAAAAAAGGGTGCAGATCCTCCCGAATGTTTGACTCTGCTGGGCGTAATCCCCTGCAAAGTTGATGACCAGCGTGTTACCGCCATGCATGTAAACCTCAGTCTGTTTCGGGTTATCTCCTACTATTTCCTCTAATGAAGCTGGTCTTGCAATACCCAAACTAGGGAGTGATTGTCTTGAACTGGTAAATAGGCTCATCTTATTGCTCACCATTTATTTTGCTGTCAAGAGTCTCGCAGAAGCTCGGCACAGGGCTGTCCTTTATGAATTGGGCTCTCAGCTCATCTGCCCTCCCCTCTGGCATGTTAAATAAGCTTGAGCTGTACATGTCACATGTGTTTGCCAGGTACGCCTGAGTCTCGTTGATTGTCAGGTCTGTGTTCGTGATGTCATAGTAATCCCAGCGCAGAAAATTAGTGAATCCCTTTCTGTCATCTGGTGTCATGACCTCGTTCCAGAAATTATTGCAATATTCCCTGTACGTGTCGTTTGTGAAGTACTCGGCATGGCTGAGCTCATGGGCAAGTATGTCGCGCCACTGCGAGTTATGGATAAAGGAGATTATGCAGCTCTCAGTCTGCACCGGCTCGTATGTGCCATTAACATCAGCAATTAGCCCGTTCTCAATTACCAGTTCGCGTAGCTGCCTCTCTGACCTGTTCAGGCTTTGCCCTCGGGCAAGGTTGTAGAATAACGCCAGCTCTGTGCTGGTATAGTCATGCCCGACAGCTCTTGCGCCTATGGCAGATGCCTCTTTGGGCAGCACGTTGCGTTCAACGCCATAGCCCTCACAAAGTGTTCCAATCCTGCCGAATGTCGCATTCTGCTGGGCATAATTATGCCCAAAGTTGATTACTAGGGTATCGTTATCGTACATGTACAACTGTGTCTTTTCTGGTTTGGCCTCTGCAATCTCCTCCAGCGTTGCGGGCTTGGCAATACCCAGGTGCGGAAGGTTTTTTCCAGAATTGATGGAGCAAGCAGTAAGGAATCCAAGCCCAGCTGCAGCTATGATTGCCAGCACTTTTTTTGAAGGGGTTTTTGTGCCCATGATTCTCCAGAAAAATATGCTGATGCTTATAAACCTTAGCATTTTTATTACTTTTAGGTAGTAAAATAACCGAAATATATTTAAATGACCTCCTTTTTTGGGGTTGGATGGCAAAAATAAATCCAGTTGAAAACTTAAATCCATCTACTGACAAGACGCACCAAGGTATTGGGAAATTCCTTTCACATTTGTCCCATAATGCCTATCAGGTAATGAGGGAGGTTGGCACAGCTTTGACCTCGACATGCTTATTCATACCGACCACTATCAGAAGGAATAGCACTCATAGCGCACCAAATTATTATGTTAACACATTTCCATTGTCCGTGTTCGCAGTTGCGGGTGCAGGAATGTATGGTTTGGCCGACTATTTATACAGGGGCATAGAGACTTGGGGAGCAATTCAATCCACCAATCCAAACCCCAACAGCGAGGCGCTAATTGCCCTCGGTGCCGCAGTTGTCGCAACAAACGTCGTATCCGGACTTTATGAGCTTTGTAGGTATGACATGACAAGAGCGGCAGGAGGGTTGGAAGACAGGATGGAAACTCCAATAGAGCCAAAGAAATAATTTTTCTCTGTTCAGTAACCTTTTTATTGGTTCTTTTTTTCCTATATCTATGGTTGGGGCAGTTGTCTTCGATTTGTATAATACGCTGATTTATGTCACAGAATACAGGCGCCCGTACACTCGGCTGTTTGCTGAGCTTGGGCTCCAGCCAGCAGAGATTGAGGTTGCGCACAACATTGCAGGCACACGGGATTTTGCACAATTCTCGGATTATGTGCAAAAGATAAAGCCCGGGCACGGGATTGACCTTAGCTCATATGAGGCTGATTTTGCAGCAGAACGTGCGACAGCTGCCTTTTACCCTGAGACTCTGGCAGTTCTTGAGGAGCTGAAATCAAGGCACATAAAGATGGGGGTAATATCCAACCTCGCTTCCCCTTACAAGAGGCAGTTCTATGGCCTCAAGCTTGATTATTATTTTAAGCACGTTCTCTTTTCATGTGATGTGGGCATGACGAAGCCTGACAAGAGGATTTTCCTGAAAATGCTCGAGCTGCTCAAGGTTAATCCCCAGGACGCAATAATGGTTGGGGACAAGCTGGAGGCAGACGTTAATGGCCCGCGTGCAGTCGGCATGCAGGCAGTCCATCTTGATCGGGAGAGTGGCTCACCAGGGAGCATCACCACCCTTGAAGGGATTCTTCAGTTCGTTTAATCTCAATTCATCCTCCAGGTTGTTCTTAAAAAAATAGGATGAAACCTATCAAACTGGTTAGTAGATTGGCAGCAAAGGAGAGCAATATAGATTTGGGGTATTTTATTTCCAAAAGCCACTTTATAAGGGGGATCTCAGCTAGAAAAACCATTACCTCAACCAATATGAGGTTGCTCAATGCATTTTGGTAGATGAATGTTGCAATAGGTTGGGTGAACGAATTTATCAGAATCGAATAAATTAGAAGTTTCCAGGGGCTTTTTCTAATAAACGCGTAGTAAACCGCAAATTCAATTAAAATTGTTGTGGTTAAAGCAAATAAATACTGAATCATAAAATTATTTTCGCTTTCTCAAAAGGAGGATAACGGCAATGATTATTGCTGCCAAAATTGGAATAATAAGGTACCAAAATTTGGTGGGCGCAACTGATTTTTTTGAGGGTTCTGGGTTAACATCTTGAGTTATAAACCCCTTTTCTTCAGATGTACCATCAACATATGTAAAAGTTATTTTGGATTTCTGGATGTCAAGATTCTCCGCAGTTAAAGAAACTATCCTCAAAGTGATTCTTGCATCCTTAAGCGGGTCATTCTCTTTCACCATCCCATATGCATAAAGTTCTAAACGGGATTTGATTAGTTTGGGATTGTTTTTTGAAAAAAATTCATGGTTAATTTCACTCGCATTAAATTCAGATTTATTAATTGCGTAAACACTTCCTAAACCGTTCTTATAGAATGTGAAACAGCTGTCTTTGTTGATTACTCCTTCGCTCCAGAGCCTTGGTTCATTAAAGACAAAAATGTAATCCGGGTAATCATCTACATTCGGGATTTCATAACACCAACCGATATGTCTCATTCCTGGAATAATCTCATCAGCATGGACAATTGCTGGGGCAATTGAAAATATTAGTAAGATAAATACTGAAAGAACAAAGGCGTGGGTTTTCATGTATCTGTTTTCCTCTTGGCAATATTTAAATTTTTCTATCTCTACCCACGCAAAATTTTAATACTAGTGCTGGATTAGGCCATTATTTCCTATAATATTATTATTTTTGTTAGAGAATATGAAAACGAATGAAAGGTGAATAATTATGAAACATCAGGTATCTATATTGATTATATCAATCATTCTTTTTTCGGCATTTGTGTATGCAGATGTAGACACATATGAACATGGTTCAGGGAATTGGCAATTGACAGATACACGATTTGTGAATACAGGGGGAAGCCCATCATTTAGCAACGGAAAGATGTCAGCATCTTGCCAAGATGGTTCTGCTATGATCACCTGGTCTACCCCCCCACAAACAGCCACTGATATGCAGGAGATTACTATGACTTTAGGTGGTTCAATTGTCAAACCCACAACTCCCCCTTCGCATTCCTTTGAAGAGCGCTTAATAATGTCTAATGAAGAGAAATCAGCAGAAGACAAAATACTGCGTGAGAATGCGGTTTGTGAAGCATCTTTCTTCGCCCCCCAGTTAGGATACTCCATGGGAGGCCTATCTTGCCCCCGTTTCAATGAAGGCGCATCTTGGTTTTTAGGCAAACCTGAAAATACATTAACGTACAAATTCCCAAGTTTGGGGAAGGTGTATATCTGCTCAAGAGACAATCAGAATTCCTTAGACGTGTCTGAAGAGGCTGTAGACGCAGCATCAAGGAAAGAGAATGAACTTAAATTTGATATGACCTTTGGTTTATCTGTTGGCAGGGCTGGCGAGGGTTATGTAGTATATTCTTACGTCTGGGTGCCAGCAAACAAGAAAGAGCAAGTCACAATCCACGGGTCAGTATCAGATGCAGATGATGAGCCATTACCCTACTCTACTATCATAATCGATATAGATGGAGACCAACACGTGGCAAATGCAGACAAGAATGGTGATTATACAATTACATTCGAAAAACCAGGGAACTACAAAGAGGCACATGCATTTGTTAAACTAAGTTACAATAGAGACGGAAAAAACTATTACAATGTCTATTATGACGCGGGTGGTAATGATTACAAAGAGATGTGGGCAGGAAATAAGATTGACCTAGCCCAAAATGATATCACTGCAAACATCAAAATTAAAGTGGGATCATTTGAAGAGTCAACATTCACAGCACCAAATCAAATAGATATATGGGTTGAAAATTCTGCTGCTATCTACTTTCATATGCACGAAGCAGTCGACTTCGCAATAATACGATTGAAAGCAAACATTGACAACAAACTCCCAGTTGACGTTTGGGTAGGCAATAAAGAAGGTAAAACTAACTATCAAAGAGACACTACGGATATTTATGTTGCAGATGCATATTCTGTAAGAACCATCTCTCATCAACCATGGATAGAATATCATGAATTTTCACATCACATTATGTATTCGTTATATGGTGCAAATTTACCTGGAAAAGAAGTCCCCGGCTCAAGAAATCATGGTGGATTCTCAAATCCTAATTCGGCAGACTCTTGGTCAGAAGGATTCGCAGAATTCCTACCAATGGTTATTGCTGAATCCAATGGCAACAGGCAACCTTATGTTTATTCTACATTGGCAAACAACGAAGACAACTACAAGGCATGGGAGAACAAAGGCGGAAGAGAAGAATTCGCAGTTGCAGGAATACTATGGGACCTCTACGACAAAAACAATGACAAAGGGGATACAGTCAGCTTAATGTTTGATGATATCTGGAATGTAATAAAACAGAGAAGAGAAGATGTCTCTGAGGCGTACACTGCTTTAATTACGGCCTTTCCAAAACAAGCAGATGCAATTGGTAAGATCTTTATCGAACACGGGTTCTTCGCAGACTTGGCAGAAGGCAACAAAAAAAGAGATTTTTTCGAACCATTCACTGATGCTAACGGCAATGGTGTATTTGATGCAGGAGATAAGTTCATTGATTACGGAACTCTAAACGCTGAGAAGGACATTGTTTACAAGCAAGGCTACGTAGTAGGAAAAGCAACCAACTATGAAAGACCAACAAGACAATTCGGTGGAGTAATGGAAGATTCATTCCTCGCTGTGCCAGATAAGGATGTTTGGCAATACAAGATTAGTGTTGATTATGCTGATGCTTCAATGAAGGATTATTCCTATACGGGATTCGTCCAAGGCGGATTATTATACATCAGCCCGCTGCCAAGCGATATTGAAGCGACAATCACAATAACGCCGGAGTCACAGGACTTCAAGTCTGACAAGCCTTATGTGATCAAAGCAAGCGAGTTGAATAACAAATTGTTGTTAGCAGAGGGTAAAGGCTCATTTGATACTCACGCATTCGAGCTAAAACCAACAGGTTCAAAACTTGATCCTGTTGCACCTGCTGGTCTTGACAAGCCCTATATTGAAGATGATGATACTGCATTAGACATTAAGCCGCACTTGATAAAGAGCGAGATAGGCAAGAGTTCAGGTAAATCAGAATCTCCTGGATCCAACTTCACATGGCTCATTGTTATTTTTGTTGTGCTTGCGATAATGGTTATTATCTTTATAAAGAAATTCGGCAAAAAACATAAATGATTATCCACAAATAATATTAAATTTATTGTATGAGGACAATATTTTAATACTAGCGCGGGATTAGACCATAATTAACAATATAATATTATATAGGGTTAAAAAGGGTGGTTGAGATGAAATTTGTTCCGTACATTCTCGTATTTGTTATGCTGTGCACTCTTGCTGCAGCAGAGATTCGCATTGAGATGCCCAATGAGGTTCCGGCAGGCGAGCAGTTCAAGCTCCGCCTGGTTATGGATGATGCCAAGATTTCCGGGCTCACAAAGAGCATAACCATGGAGAACAGCTACGGGAGCTTCTACTTCAAGCGCGTCGGGGGCAATCAGTACAAAGATTTCACCTACAATGGCGAGTCCGAGTTTGTCTTTGATGCAGTTGTCCTCGGTGGATTCAGCTCAGACACCAGCAACCATTATTTCGAAATCTCATTCCTCCTGAAGTCCGATTCAGGGGTTTTCGCAACTGTTTCGAGGAACATCTCAATAACCCCTGTATCATTCTATGTCTCAACCCCTTCAGTTCCTGGCGAGATAGTTAAGAATGACTGGAAGCAGCCGGACGTTGAGTCAATGCTGTTCACCTTCTACAACAAAGACAGCAAAGCCGATTTGGGGTCGTATTACGGCACATTCAGCAGGGACGTATGCATTGAGCCGCCATGCATTGGGAGCGCAAAACTGGAGGGGCTCACAAATGCAAAGGAGTACACAGGCCAGGTGAATATCCAGGGTGAGGCCTGTGATTATTATGCCTATGCAACTCCACTGAGGCAGGAGAGCGATGGCAGGACCCGCCTCAACGTAAAGTTCAGGTATATCCTACAGAAAGGAATAATGAGATACAATGGACAGATTGAGAAGTCATTTACTACCTCTGATGTTGATGGGGCTGCCTCAAGCACAATAAGGGAGATGTCTGGAATTGCCCAGACAGTCAAATACGTAGCAGGCCAGGCAGTGGGAGGTGCTCACACGTCCAATTTTGTGAGCTCTTTAAAGACCGAGGCTCCAACTTCATCTGTCATTGTTTATGGTACTGTCTCAGATTCCCTTGACAACCCTATGCCCTACATGCAGGTGGATATAGACACAGCTGACAAAAAAACCTTTACAGGGTTAACTGATGGGAACGGAGATTATTCAATCACCCTTACAGGAATCTCTGATAAGGGGGAAGTGCCCATCAAGGTCTATGCAATCTGGAAGTATAATCGGAGCAATAAGAATTATTTCACCATTTACACCCTAAACAACAATAACCGATACAAGAGGGTTTACGCAGCCAAGGAGTTCAAGATTGTTGACGGCAAAAACCTCGAGGTTCATTTTAAGTTAGGTGCAGGCAGTGGGGCTGATTACTCATCAAACCTCCCAACACTTGATGACATCAAGAGCTATGCAACCATGTACTATCATTTTCACGAGGCAGTTGAGTTTGCCCTGGTAAAGCTCAAGGCAAACATTGACTACAAGCTCCCTGTGAGTGTTCTCGTTGGGAACACAGAAGGCAATACCTGGTATGAAAACGCCAACCAGAGGATTAGGATACATTCCGGTGATTATAATCTCGGCTCCACAAACAGGCCGATGAACCGCGAATGGCATGAGTTCGCACACCACATACTTTTTGCCCAATACGGAGGGAATCTTCCAGCAGGGCGTAATGTGCAGGGGACTGTTCCACATGACGGATTCATGAACCCCAACACAGGGGATTCCTTCACAGAAGGTTTTGCAGAGTTCATCGCAATGGCAATTGCGCAGGATGTAGGCAAACCAAATCCATCTCAATATGCCAACTACGGCGACATGGAGGATAATATGAAGCCCTGGGATTGGCTCGGACACGGGGAGGAGTTTGCTGTCGCAGGCCTGCTCTGGGATTTGATAGACAAAAACAATGAGCCTGGTGACGGCCTGACTCTTTCAGTTGAGGATGTCTGGAATATACTCAAAGACAAGCGAAACGACTTCTCTGAGTTCTACAAGGAGCTCAAGAACAGGTATCCAATCAAGTCAAAGGAGATTGACGCCCTCTTTGCGGCCCATGGCTTTTATGTGAACCCCACTGTGGGGAACAAGAAGTATGATTGTTTTGAGGGCTACAGGGATGCCAACAAGAACGGCCAGTATGATGCTGGTGAGTTTTATGTTGACTATGGCTGCCAGAACAGCACCGCCCAGATTGTGTACTCGCCGAGCATGATTGTAGGCCGTGCTGCAAATTACGAGAGGCCTTTGCGCACATCTGCTGCAATGCTTCCAGGAGCCTTCTTGGGGGTTAAGAACAAGGAGGTTAGATTATACAAGATAACTGTGGCTCCTAAGCAGGGTTCGCCATACTCATTTGATTCAGACCTGCGTGGGGGCTTGATATATGTTTCTCCTCCAACCTCTGATGCGACTATCACAATAACAGCTGACAGCAAGGATTATTCCACTGAAAGTCCTTATGTGATAACCAGCAGTGAACTCATGAAGAAGATTTACAGTTCCAAGGGCACGTTTGATACCCATGACTTCAAGCTCAAGGCCACTGGCACAAAGCTGGACCCAGAGTTTATTTTGCCGTCTGGAGAGCCCTCGTTTGGGACAGATGCCGGCATGGACAATCCAAGCAAGGTTATCCTTGAAGATGACAAAAGTGATAACAGGATGGGCAAGTCAGATGGTGGCGGGGGAAGCACTGTACTTATTGTCGTGATTGTGATGGTAGCGTTAATAATAGGCGGATTCATCTTCAAGAAGAAAAAGAAGGGAAAGAAGCGCTAAACTTTTTTTATTAAAATAAAAAAAATTAAGAACGAGAAGAAAACTTACTCGTTCTCCATATCTAAGTACCAACCAATAACAGGGCTGTTATCCCTTGTTGCGAATGGCTGGCCCAAGACCTCTGCTCCATCCTTGTTTTTAGATGGTTGAAGCTTTGCCAAAGTGGATTCCAATGTTATTCCAGAATCTTCATCAATAGTTGTAATGAAGTGGTTTTTTCCATTTGTTGCATCAAGGAGAACACTTGAATCTTCTTTTAAGTATTGAATCAATGTCCCTTCAACGGGAAGGGCTTTGACTGCATCAATCCAAGCATCGTATGAAGCCTGTTCTTTCCCTGCTTCATCAGGAAAATCTGTTTCAAAGACCTGGTACACTGCTCCATCCCTCTCTGAAACCCTTATTATTCCATCCACTTCAGGAATTTTTGCCCCTTTAAGCAAATCATAAATGGGTTTTATTCTATCTTGAAAACCCTCTTCAACATCACGGGTAACAAAACCGTGGACATTTCCTTCAGAATCAACAAAAGAGGCTTTCCAATTAGAGCCGAACCAGAACATTCCTTTATCAAAATATGTATGCAACCTTACTGGTTTGGCTGCCTCAAGTGCTGCTGTGAATTCCTCAACACTCTCATATTCTGCGATTTTTGTTCCCAATATCTCGTCAAGTTCTGGCATTTTAATTTACCTCATTGGTTTAATATAATTTCAATTTGCTAAATATGCTATGTTTATAACTCTTTTGGGTATTTAGCTACTGCACAGTAGAAAATTATTAATCTGGGCCAAAGTTAGTGGATATGAAATTTCGCAGCAACAGTGGCGCTGGCGAGGCGGGGGTTGCCCCCTACGGAGTGCCGAGTAGGGCAAAATTGCGCACAATTTTGACCGTCAGCTGCCATTATTGTTGCTGCCATATTTTTACTATATTAACCGGCATCACCTTTTTATTTGGGTTTTAATTCTCTGGTTAGATGGGGCTTTCGGAAAGGGTTCAAAAGTTTGAGCTAGATGCTTCTAATTACCTGCTCATGAATCCCATGAATGGGGCTATTGATATTATTCCTTCGCAATTCCTTAAGGAGATGCCTCCCGAGGTTGAGGCCCGGCTTCAGGCTAGAGGATATTTCCTTTCAGAGCAAGGTCGGCAGGAAAACCTTCTTCGCCTGAGGCAGGTGAGCCAGGAGCACAACCAGAACATACCCTACTGGTTTTATGTCCTCACTACGCTGAACTGCAACTTTGGCTGCCCGATATGCTATGAGAAGAAGACCCGTTCAAATTCAGAGTTGAGCCATGCTGTTCTTGACAGTATAATTGAAAGGATTTCTGATTTCCAACAGTTAAAAGGGATACCTGCTGAAAGGGTGAATATACTATTATTTGGCGGTGAGCCTTTGATACTCTCCAACCCTAAGGTTCTGGAGAATGTGCTTACAGCTGCATCCCAACGCAGTTGGAAGGTTGTGACTGTCACAAACGGCTCATTAGTGAAGCATCACCTGAGCATTTATAGGGAGCATCGCGATGTAGTCTCTGATTTCAGGGTTACCCTTGACGGACCTCCACGAGTGCATGATTCCAGGCGCCCGTACATTAACGGCCTGAGCTCATTTGATGATGTTGCCGGCGCAATTGATTTGCTGCTGAAGGAAGGTTTTGAAGTAAAGATGCAGACAATCCTCGGCAAGGGCAACCTCCAGAATATTGAAGATCTTATTGGGTTTGTCAGGGTCAAAGGCTGGCTCCAGCAACCCCATTTCCAGTGGCGAGTTGAGGGCTCGCATGATTATGCCAACCTTGACCCTGCGAGGGATGAGATTTCCGAGGGCAGGATGGTTCAGCGTTTAATCCAGGTATGGGAAGAACACCCGGAGCTCAGGGGCAAGCTCAAGTTTGAGAGCTTCAAATATCTTGGGCACATTGTCCGCAGCTTCGGTTGGCTTGGTGAGTATAAAACCTATTTTGGGCCTAAGCTTGGGTTCTGCGAGCCGCAGAAGGGATTCCATTATGTGTTTTCAACAGATGGCAAGGTATATCATTGCCCCCGCACCATAAACAACCCGGATTTCCAGCTTGAGGGCTTGATGCAGTCAAATCCAAAACGGAGTTCTATTCTTGAGCGTGAGGGCTGTGCGCCTTGTGATATAAATACACTTTGCGGTGGAGGCTGCGTTGTGCAAAAAAAATATTATCCTGGGCTTGATTGCAGGGATTACGCAAAGTCTGTTATCGCAGAGTTTGTCGGATTGATGAAAGGCAGGATTCTGGAGCTTGCAGAGCCGGGGAAGCTGGTTTCTGTTAATGAGTTGTGGTGATTCTTTGGTATTTTCAAAGAGTTGAAGTGCTTTATTTACTGCATAATAGTTAAATTGAGTAAGATTTTTAAGGGAGAGCGTACTCCTTGCTACCATCTGTTTAAGGAGGTTATCAAAATGAAATTTTTTGGAGTCGAATACAAAATGGACGACCTGATATACATGTCAACAGCCCCAATTTTACTTGTTGGTGGAGGCGCTCTAGTTATTTATGGGTTGGTTACTGGAGACAATAGAACTCTTAGCGAAGCAGGTGCTCTCTTAGGATTGGGATCAATTTTAGAGTTAAGATCGAGGTATACTCGAGAGAATATTAAGTCATTGAACCATCGAATCTCTCAACTCGAAGAAAAACTCAAGAAGTAAATCTTTTAGTTTCTTCATAAAAGACAACAATGCTTAGAATGGAATTCCCAGTTTATTAATTTACTTTTTCTTCAGGGTTTTCACATCAGCTTTTATCATCTTCACTATCTCCGGGAACTCAGAGATTATGAAGTGGCTCCTGATGTGCTTGTATATGACAATATTTGCATTTTTCAGCTTCTTTGCGTAGTTCTTTGCATGCGCCACAGGGACAACATCATCATGTTCTGCGAATAGTAGGTTGATTCTTTTGGCATTCCTCTCAATCAATGATAGGTCAGATTTCAGCTTAAAGCCCCCTGATAGCTCTTCCCCAGGTAGGGTATCGTCAAAGGGCGCACAGATTAGGTAAAGGGATAGGATTTTTTTAGGGAACCTATTCTCAGATAAATATTTCGCGAGAAAAATCCCTCCAAGTGATGACCCTATTAAAATGATATTGTTCCTAAGGTACGGGAAAAACCTCTCAAAATATAGCTTCCATTCATCGTAGACTGCATTATCCTGGAGGGGCATCCTGGGCTTTATTATCTCAAAAACATTCCCAAGCATCTTTTTCAGATAAGCGTCAGTCCACCTCTTTGGCTCCTCAATTGATATCTCCTTTGTCCTCAAGAAATGAAGGTAGTCTTTCTTTTTCTTGAAAGTCATTCCACCGTGAATGAAGAATATCTGGATTTTATTCATAATTCCTCTTTGCACAATAACACCTTATTAATTTTTCTAGGAGAAATCAAAGCCATATGGATTAAGTTTGTCCTTCCCATTTAACCTTTCTCGAGTAACAATAAGCTTTATTAAGTTAGATTTATTCTCCTTTCCCATGGAAAAGGGATTCTTTGTTGGTATTGATAAGGAGGCTGCAAGGAGGGTATTTGATGCCTTCATTGACCCGCAGGCTGAGCGGGACAGGACAGATAGGACTATTGAGAATTACAGCGCCAGATACCAAATAGATGGTGAGATTGTCACAATAGATGGCCGCAGGATTCATGTGGATTACCTCCCTACGCTTGATGCAATGCTAGAAGCCAAGGGCAAGTACGAAAACCCTCTAGAGGTTGTTGGGGCTGCACTATATAAGATTGAGGTGGACCATTGCATTTTCCTCACTGAAAGGAATGACCCTAACCTTGAGAGGGTTTACCAGGCAAACTCAATAGGCGCTGATGAAATGGCAGACAGGCTCTGGAAGCTCACCACAGAGGAATATGTGCATGTATGGACGCATCAGATTGCCGCTATGCTCTCAGGCTCTTTCCAGGTTGCTTTTGGGCAGTTTTTGGGGAACTGGAGAAAGTCCCTGGCTGATTAGTGAAAAATTTTTCAACGAGGGGGATTTGCATGGCAAACATTGAGGATTCTATAAGAAGGTGTGATAAGACATTGGAGAGGGCAATTTCTGCAGTCCGGGAAATAAAGGAGCACTCTGACCCGATTGAGTATGAAAAATCGCTTGCTCAGGTTCTAGATAACAAGGATTTGACGCTTGAGAAGATATATGCTGGCACAGACTATGCAAAGGATGTCAAGAAGCTGCCACTGGAGCATAGGAGATTGCTTGAGGAGCAGATTAGCAGCTATGTTGAGCTAAAGGGACTGATGAAGCAGACCGGTGCAGAGATTAATTGGAGTTCAACAGCTGTGTTTTCTACAAACAAGAGGCTTGAGGAGATTGCAGGCAGGTACATGGGCTTTTACGGGAAATTCTGCATGGACATGCTGGCAGTTGAGGTCATTCATGCATTCACAGGCAGGAAACTGAGCAAAGCTGAGGAGGCAGATGACAAGGGGAATGCGCTTAACGAGAAGCGCAAGTATCAGGAGGCATTGCCCTATTTCGATGAGGCGATTAAGCTAAGCCCGAAATTCAGTCTTGCGTGGATAAACAAGGGGATTGCACTCAAGAACCTTGGCAGGGTCACGGAGGCAATTGCTTGCTATGACCATGTGATTAATAATATTGACAAGAACTACAGGAAGGCCTGGGGCAACAAGGCCAACGCGCTCCTTGTCATTGGCGATAAGGACAACGCCCGTAGATGCGTGGACCAGGCGCTGAAGATTGACCCAACGTACCAATACGCCAGAAACCTTAAGATGAGGATTGGGTAAGCTTGCAAGGAAATTATTTGCCAGGATAGATTATCTTTTGTAATTTATCCTTTGCTTCCTGGAGCTGTTGTTTAGCCTGCCTAATGTCTTGGGCTATGTCAGGGGTAATAACAATTACTTCCAGCGGCGTTACCTCTATCCTCTGCTGTGAACGTGCCATAAAGAATTCCGCGATATCCATCGGGTTCCCAGTTGCGTACCCTATAATTTTCTTTGTTTCGCCAGATTCAAAGTAGTTGGTGATTTCCTCAACCTTATATGTTATTTGACACATCTCACTCACCCCCTTAAACCTTTTTTTCAAAAACTACCTGCAAGTTTTGGGCTTGGTTATCCTTTCTATTTTTTCCTTTGCCTCTTGGAGCTGTCTTGTAGCCTGCCTGACATCTTTGGCTTTGTCAGAGGTGACAGCAATTATCTCCAGCGGTGATACAGTTATCATTTCCTGTGATCTTGCTCTAAAGAATTCTGCGATATCCTCTGGGTTTCCAGTTGCATACCCGATAATCCGCTCTTCTTGGCTTGATGTGTAGTAATTGATTATTTCCTCAACTTTATACACGATTTCTCCCATCCGACTCACTCCCTGAATAAGAAGGGCGGGGCAGATTATTAAAGATTATACATATATTGCCGTTCTAGAACAGTAAATTATGCCTACTTAAAAGAAATCTGAACTAAAAAAAAAGAAAAACAAGCCTACTCCTTAGGCTTGACTATTACTTTGTAAACATTTGCGCCTACAACCTCGTTTGGGTGCTCGCTGTATGCAGGCGATAGTTGCTGGTACTCAATCTTGAACTCCCCTGGCTTAAGAGCCTTGATTATGTAGACAGTCGGGAACCTTGGACCGAAAGTCTTGAGCTCATTTTTCCTCTCATCAACAATCTCAAATGCGCCCTCCAAGAAGCTGAGCTTGCCGCCGAATTGGATTGGGGTTGTCCCCTCAATCTTGAATGTCTTGCCAACAATGGTTTCTATTGTCCCTTCATTTGTTCTTTCAACTTTAGCCATTTAACTTCCCCCCAATTGAAGCCTACTGCTTAGGCTTGACTATTACTTTGTATACTTCTGCGCTCAGAATCTTGTTTGGGTGCTCTGAGAATCCCGGAGCCAGGTGCTGGTACTCAATCTCAAATTCCCCTGCCTTAAGCGCAACCATGGTATAGACAGTTGGTGCCCTAACTCCTATGCCCCTGATTTGCTTTTGCTCTTCCTTGACAATATCAAAAATGCCATCTTCATAGGCCAGTCTGCCCTCAATATGCACAGCAGTTGTGCCCTCAATAGTGAATGTTCCATCCACGATAGTTTCGATTGTTCCCTTATTGATTCTTTCAGCTTTAACCTTGTCACATTTAGCCATTTAAATCCCCCCAATTAGTTGAATTGTTTAGTATAATTTCTTGGGTTCTAATCTCTCAATTTGTTCGATTCGGGCATAGGGTATTTCTCTTGTGATTTCAATTTTTATGTCACACATATCAAACGCATCCTTTGATACAGTCAAGGTCTTTTGCTTTGGATCGTGTTCCACATATTTCCCTATAAATGTGTCTCTCCCATACAGCCTGATGACTGGCTTCCATTTGATTCTGACTAAATCACCCTTACTCAGGCCAGCCACAGCGGTTTCCATTGTTAATTTATCGTCTATTGTCATAGTAGGCTGTTAATGGCAGCGTGTTTAAAATCTTTACGGTAATTTAACTACTCCGAAGTAAAAGTCAATGAGAAAAACAGCTTAAGCAATCCTAAGCTCGTCAAGCCTGCTTTCGGTTATCTTCTTTACAACAATTCTCTTGTTCAGGGCTCCGATGGTTTTTCCGTAGTTTACGGTTATATCCCCATCCGGGGCGTCAGAGTATCTCGCGGTGATGCTTGCTGCAATTTCGATTGTCTCTTTTGTGGGTTTACCTTCAATTAATGTAATTGGGCCCATGTGGCCTTCGACCTGCAGCAGGATTTCGCTTTTCTTTTTCAGTGTGGGGATGGCCTCGTTATCCGCCTGGTTTCTTCCAGTGATTATCTTGTTGTCCTTGAGCCTGAAATGCCTGCCGAAGCTCAAAAGGCGCACCTCGTTATACGCAAGCCTCTCTTTATGGGCAAATAAATCTTTCAGCTTCCATGAAAATTCCTTGTCTGTGAGCCTGCAGCCAGAGCCCCCGCACATGAAGCCGTCAATCTTGTATTTCTTTGCCAGGTCCAGTTGCGGAGTCCTTCTCCTGCCTTCAAATTTCAAAAGTTTTTCTCGGTCTATCCAGCCTTTCTTCTCTGCTTCTGTTGGCGGCAGCAATCCAGCGCATAGCGGCCGTACCAGCTTTCCGGTTAAGCCTGCCTCTTTCTCAATCAGCATAAGGGTCTTGTAGTGTTGGGACATCGGCCTTTGCCCCACAACTTCGCCTGTGAACAGGAATTTTGCCCCAATCTCTTTTGCATATATCCTGGCTTTCTTGAGTATGTAGATTTTGCAATCAATGCAAGGGTTCATGTTCTTGCCATAGCCGTATTTCGGGTGGCGCAGCATTTTGAGGTAATCCTTGCCCTTGCTCATGACCTTGATTTTTACCCCAAGCCTCTTCGCCAGGTCCACAATGGAGCATCCCTTGCCGACGCAGGTGCAGAACGGGCTCACGAAATTAAGTGCGATTACCTCAATTCCCTGCTCCTGGACCATCTTTATTGCCAGGGCGCTGTCCAATCCGCCTGAGAAAAGCCCGATTGCCTTCATGGCACGTGCGAGAGAAGGGGTGTTTTTAACAGTTTCTATGGGCAGCAACAATGGCGCTGGCGAGCCGGGGGAGGGCCCCTACGGGGTGGCGAGTAGGGCATTTGCAGCAGCAAATGACCGTCAGCTGCCATAGTTGTTGCTGCCTTCGAAGAACGGAGTCCTTTGCTAAAGATTTAAATATAACTTTATTCAAAAACCCTCTATTATCAAAACAAAAAACGGTGAACATATATGAAAATGAGCTATTTGTTGGTGGCATTGGTTGCGGTAATTCTTGTGGCTGGGTGCTCCCAATCCCCACCTGCTACGGATAATACACCCAATCCTCCTGCTTCAACAGTTGCTCCTTCAACCCCAACATCTCAAGCGGCATCAACAGTTGCTCCAACCACTGTAGTTCCAGCTGAATCATATTCCCTTGAGGACTGCGGATTACTAACTATAAAAGACATTGCTGATGTAATGGGCGTTGAAATACAAGACGGGCAGACCTTCAAGTACCCTGGCGGGACATGCTCTCGAGGCTGGGGAGACAAGGAGCTCTTCAGGTCAGGCCGCGGGGCTTCCATTTCTCTGAACATGAACAAGATAGGAACTGTGGAAAGCGTTACAGGGGATCTTGCAGCTGGTTGCAGGGAGAGTTTCACCATCGGCACAACAGTAATCAAGAACCCAATCGGGATGGAGAACATTGAGACAGTCACCGGGCTTGGCGACTACGATGCCTGCTGGTACAAGCAGCCTTATGATGCAGTCAACTTTGGAAAAGGCAAGTACAAGTTCCAGCTCCAGTGCACTGGTGGCGGATGCTCAAAGGACAAGGCTGTTGCTCTTGCCAAGTTGGTTGTGGGCAGGGTAAGCTAGGCTATTTTTTTTGTTTTTTTTCTTTTTTGGTTTCAACTTCAGTTGCAATTATAACAAACTATTTATTCCAGCCATCTGTTTAACTTCTCATGAAACACACAACCGCGCTTTTGGCAATACTGCTTATCTCAATTCTCTTTGTTTTTGGATGCACTCCTCCTGCTCCTCCCGGCAAGACTTTGATGGATGCCACAGGGGTCACGGCAGAGAATGTAAATCTTGTTGTCAATGCCAACAACCAGTTTGCATTTGACCTCTATGCAAAATATAAGTCTAATGAGGGGAACATCTTTTTCTCTCCATATAGTATTTCGTCAGCCCTCGCAATGACCTATGAGGGCGCTCGCGGCCAGACAGCCCAGGAGATTGCCAATGTTTTCCATTTCCCGCTGGATACTTCGCAGATGAGGCCTGCGTTTGCACAGGAATATAATAACCTAAATGCGCATGGCAAGCCGTACTTGCTCAACACTGCTAATGCCCTCTGGGCGCAGCAGAATTTCAAGTTCCTTGACAGCTACTTTGCCACAATTGGGAATTACTATGGTGGCAAGGTCACTAACCTTGACTTTGTGGGTGACACTGAGAATTCAAGGGTTACAATCAATAAATGGGTTGAGCAGCAGACAAACGACAAGATTAAGGACCTTATCCCGCAGGGTGAGATTGACCCAATGACACGCCTGGTTCTTACAAATGCCATTTACTTCAAAGGCACTTGGCTCTGGCAGTTTGAAAAGTCCGCAACACGCGAGGCTGATTTCCGCGTGAGCCCAGAGCTGACTGTGAAGGCCCAGATGATGGCAATCACAGGTGAGAAGGCGAGGTTTAATTATGCAGAGACAGATGAACTTCAGATTCTCGAGCTGCCTTACTCTGGCAATGAGCTCTCAATGCTTCTGCTCCTGCCAAAGGCAGACACACTCGATGCGCTAGAGGGTTCATTCACCCTGGAAAAACTAATTGAGCTACGTGCCCAGATGTATGAGACTGGCATGAAAGTCTATCTGCCCAAATTCAAGTTTGAGACAAAGTACTTTATGGCAGATGACCTGATTGCGATGGGCATGCCCACTGCTTTCACAGACGCAGCTGACTTCTCAGGCATGGACGGGAAAAAGGACTTGTACATCAGCGATGTGATTCACCAGGCCTTTGTGGATGTGAATGAGGAGGGGACAGAGGCAGCTGCTGCCACTGCGGTGGTTATGAAGAATACGGCAATAGCAAATCCCACTATCTTTAACGCAGACCACCCGTTCATATTCCTGATTCAAGAGAAGGAAACAGGCAACTTCCTCTTCATGGGGAGGGTCACTGACCCCACAAAATAGCTATTGCAAGAGCTATATCGTAAACCTTAAATACCACAAAGATATTTAAGGTAAAATGGCAAAACACAATAAGATATTACCAATAAACATCCTTGGTTCTATTTTTGTTGTTTTCTCAATTGCGGCAATAATCCTGACAGTGCAGTTCTATTTCACTGAAGTCAGCGATTCCCAGGCCCGCTTTAATGAGATAGTGCAGGTAGAGATGGACAGTTATGGCCGGGAGATTGATTACATTGGCGGGAATATCCCCACAGGCACAGACACCGATGCCCTCCTGATATCCATCAGCGACAAGTACAATGCCCAACAGGGTAGGTTTGCCTTGTACTACATGAATTACAACCTGGAGAAATTCTCGACACTGATATTGCTGATGCTGGAGTCTATACTGCTTTTCCTGTCCCTGAAGTCGACCTTGAAGGGGCATAATAAGGAACATAGTAGATAAGATATTATCTTGACTCAAGAACAAAATCCCCTTCTGTGTATGATGGGGATGATACGCACAGCACCTTTAATTCCTCAGTTGCGCTCCCGTTTTCCAAGGCATGGACCGTGTTGACCGGGACATACACCGCAGAGCCTTTCTTTACCTCAAAGGCTTTTTCTCCAACTCTGACTTTCCCAGTTCCATCGGTTACATAATATATCTCTTCACTGATGCGGTGGTGATGGGGTATTGCCTTCCTTCCCGGAGGCAGGAAGCCAACTGCCAGTGCAACATCTAAATGTTGCCTTTCATCAGCACTCATCAGCTCGTGTATCAAAGCCCCATCAAGCGCAGTCACTTGCGGCTTTTCATGGCTGAATATTTCAGGTGTTGTTTCTTTGGTTGGAGTTTTCAGAACCTCAACATCCTTTGGGTTGAAAGGCGGGATTGCAAAAACCAAATGTTCAAGGTCAGTGTTACCTGTGTTGCGCAGCTGATGGGGCGTGTTTTTTGGGATGACGAGATAGGCTCCCTTTTCAGCCTTCAATGCCCTTTCACCGTGATACAAGACCCCTTCGCCTTGAAGTATGAAGTAAACTTCAGTCATTGCTGAGTGCTGGTGCAAGAGTGAAGCATCATTTGCCTCCATGGTGACATGGGCCATGCTGACCTTCGGCAGTGCAATGACTTCCCTCAGAGTCTGGTCGCAAACATTGTACACACTGGGCAGGCTGTAGGTGTCTATCATGCTTGGTTTAGGCATACAATCAGGGAATCACTGGTGGCTTAAAAGATTAATCGTACGATAAAATCTGAGGATGATTGGCGGCGGGTTTATAAAAGAGAGTTTCTTCCTGCATCACATGGATGCATATGAGGTTGCCCGCGAGCTTTCTCGTTACAGGGATAATGTTGGCCGTAGGGATTTTATAGAGCGACTGGCAAGGGATTTGGCCTTATCTTTAGGATATCGCCTGATTCTCCAGGACATAGATGTTGATCCGAAGTACGGCAACAGAAACTTTATCCTAGATTCAGGCCATGACAATCCTTTATTGATTACAGCCCATTATGACGGATATGTGATTGACGAGGCCACGGGCGAGACAACACCAGGGGCAAATGATAATGGCAGCGGAATCGGGGCGGTAGTCCAGGCATTGCAGCAGCTGAAAGGCCTGCCTGTTGATGTTGTGTTCTTCGGTGCAGAAGAGGCAGACAGCCTTGGCGCCAAGCAGTACATTGCCCAGATGACCAAAAAGATACGGGCAGTTGTCAATCTTGATACCTGCGGCTCAGGAGGGAAGCTGGGCATGCTTATCCCTGATTCAGTAGAGGTTGGGCCGGAACTCAGGCAGATTGATGCTAAATTAAATGCTCATTATCTCGCTAGTGCAGAATCATTTGGAATTAAGATTTGCGGGCATGACCCCCTGGCAATAGGCGACCACTGCAATTTCATAGAGGCAGGCATCCCCGCCACAACCATTCAGGGTGAAGACCTGGAATATTATGGAATGGAGGATGAGAAGTATATCGACGGCAAAGGGGTTATGCATACCGCAAAAGATACAATAGAGGAAGTTGACAGGGAGTTTTTGCAGCAGGTTGTTTTGGTGCTGATTGCAGGCTCGAAAAGGCTTTTGGGTGGGGAATAAGGGTTTCTGCAGTTGCCTTAAACGTCTATTTTATAACAACTCTGAAGTAGTCAAAATGCGAATATTTTTAAATATACCCTAATTCTAATAGTCGATGGATGCAGTATCATTGCTGCACTTAAAATTGTGAGGAGTGATTGAAATGGATAGCTGGCTTGAGGAATTAATACAAAGTGGAGAAAAAGGTGATTTGCACATAGATCTCGTTAAGGGCCTTTTGCAGAAAGAGGACCCTGAATGGGAGAAGGTAAGTGGCGTGAATTTGGGTGCAGCTGGCCCCGCATATGCATGCCAGATTGAATTGCCAGGTGAGATAACATTGGATATAGTTCTGGTGGGATACACCGAATATATGGAAGACATAAGCCCCGGCGAGAAAAGGAAGGCACAAGAGGGCCCTGCGCAACCCTCAAAAGGGAGCTATAGATTATGCCAATGGCAGCTGATTGTGGCCGAGGGTGATGAGATTAGGACCAACCTAAAGGACAACGGGCAATTCCCTACTTCGCCAGTAAAGGACCTCTTTGATGCAGTTGAGAACAGATATAAGGACCAGAATTCGTTGGATGAGGAGCCTGGTGCTGAAAGGACTAGGAGAATTGTCGTCCAGTATTTGGCTGGAGAAATTAATTGAAGCAACCAAAATGGCAAACCAGCAGATGTTAAGCGAAGGGAAGAGATGGGAGGCTGAGGTTCTCAAAGATAGATATGATCAGGCCAATTGCATTGATAAGGCCCTGCAGGCATATTCTGCTGTGATGGATGAGGACGAGAATTTGGGTAAGGCTAATCTTGTGTCTTTGGCCCAGACAGCCCTGGAACATATGCACTGGTTTGACAACAACTTCATTGATGGAAAAGTCGATGGGTTGCTAGCCTTGCAGAGGGTCGCCGTGAAATTAAATGACAGCGATGCGTATGGTGTGTTGGCAATGTATGTTGCAGATCAGGCATTAGACTATTGCACATTTGAAGGCGCTATCGAAATGTATAAGGTCGCCCTGGAGTTAGCCGACTGTTCATCCGCAGATGCAGCCCAATATGTTAGGGACTCCGTAGCCTTGGACATCTCAATCACAAGATTTAAGCCCGATAAGAGGGCGCTGATGGATTTATTGGAGCAGCACTGAAAATGGCGTCAGAACTTATACTTGTGGGGACCGTGCACTATGATTTGCAAGGTAGTCAGAAGCTAGAATACATCCTTGAAAAGGCTTCACCCTCAATTCTCGCTCTCGAATTCGATAAGAAAAGGGAAAAGATGCTCGCATCTGCACCCATGATGTCCCCTGAAGAAGAGGGAAAAACTCTTGTCAATATGTTTGCCGAGGCAGGGCTTCCGCTGAATCCAAGGCAGAGCGCAGCGATTGTTGAATGCGCGCGAGTAATGGCAACTGCGAATTGCTTCGAATTAAGGACAAGCAGAGATTATGTGAGCAAGAAACCTGGTTCAAGGATTGAATACATTGATATTACTTTATATGAACCGGAGCAGGTTCAGGAGTTTTCAAATGGTTACATAGCAATGATGAAAGCCAGTCTGAAGGAGATTGCCAAAAACCCTGAGCTTGTAAAGCCCATGCTGGAGCAATTGGATAAGGGTGCTGATGCATATCTTGACACTATCGCTAGCTCATTCTCTCTTATTTATGAAAATGCGGAAGCTATGGCGGAATTGTATAGGATGATGTCAGACCCAACCCAGGTTGAGGAATTGAAGACGATCATGCCCCCCGAGGCCATCCAGACAATTCAGAAGATTTACAATCCAGCCCGTGATGCGGCCATGGCTGGCAGGATTCGGGAATTGTACACTGGTGAAGGAACCCTTGTTGCAGTTATGGGGCTTGCCCATCTGCACACAGTTGGCGACAAAGTTGCAGACCTAAAGCCGAGGGTTATTACACTGGCAGACTGGGGCACTCTTTAGTTTTCTTATCTTTATCCTCTTAATTCAATTTTTAGGTGTAATAGTGTATTAGATACACAAATTATATAAATACGCTTGCATTCACGTATTGCATGGACACAGACAAATTATGCCAAATCATCAATGAGTCAACAACAATCTACAGGAAAGGGAGTGCTATTGAGGAAAGCCCTGGTGTAGTCCAGTACTTCGGCTACGACCATACTGGCACAGCGCCAGCTGGCGATAATTATGACAAGGTTGACATGGTCTTTGTTGATGTTGTTGTTGACCGGGCAAAGGCAGAGCAGTACAAGGGGACGCTTGCAGAATTATTGCGTGCCTATCCGCAGCCCGAGAGGCTTGCAGGTGGGCCGAGCTACATTGAGCTTGCGCCTAATCTTGGATTGGAGCAGGAAGGGGCACTTCGTGTCATGGCCCTGGGTAAGACTTTAGGCATGTGGGAGATAATCTCAGGGAGCACAATGGGGTTTGGCAGGGAAGAGACAATGCGGCTTGCAGGCTCTGGGTTCCTGATGATTTCTGGTTATCGTCCCCTGGAATAAATAAGTCGGACAGCTTTAACTTTTTTGCATTCTTTCTATCCTCTTTAGATTTGATCATTTCGGTTTTTTAGGCGAACTTAGCGTTTATTATACGTAAAGCTTATAAGTTAGCTTCTCCTTCTATTTTCTTTTTCCAAAAAAAGAAAGATGAGGTGGGAAAAATGGAGCTAACAGGAATCGAAAAGTCTTTGCATGAAGGGTGCAGGTTGCATGGGTTTTTGTCTGGAGGCGGTTTGCGCGTGATGCGCATCGAGCAGGACAAGGTGCTCAAGGGCTATGGCGAGCAGCCGCATGCTGAGGATGCGCTCTCTGATGCCAACGAAGATTATCTGGCTGGTGGCAGACCTTACGATGAGGTCTATGGCAAGCTCAAGCCACATTACCTCACAGGCTCCTCATCTGGTGCAAGCCCATTGGATTCCTGGATGCTTAAGGGACGCACAATAGATGCATATTTCGAGCAGGGCAGCATTATTGTGGACCTAAATGGCACTGGGGTTGTCGAGATTCCTGAAGAAATTACTAACAAAGTTATGAAGACAGGCCAATCTGAGACTTGGGAAGACAGGGGTCACACATACGAGATATATCTTACAATGTTCCCAAATGGCGAGCCTGGCTGGAGCGCAAAGGTCACTAGGTTCCCGAACGCCCCGGATTATTCCAGAGCTTGGTTCTACAAGATAATGAAGAGGGGGCAGGCTGACACACTAGATGAGGCAATTGAAAATGCGCTCAAGGCTGAGAGCGTGGAGATTTCAAAGGACTAAATAATGGGGGTGGAGAAAATGAAACTATCTGGGATTGAGAAGGCTTTACGTGACGGTTGCACTCTGCATGGATTCCAGGCAGGCCTCTGCATCAGGGTCGCACGCATTGAGAAGAAAGACAAGCTCGTGGGATACGGCGAAGGCCCTTTTTATGATGACGCCCTAATTGAGGCCAGCAAGGATTATCTTGCCCGCGGAAAGCTGTTTTACCGGGCATCCAAGCCGGAATATCTGACTGGCGCTGTAAAGTCATGCAGCAGGATTGATGATTGGATACTGGCGACCAACACGATGGTCGCGTGGAATGAACAGGATGACTTTGTAGTTGAGCTGAGGTGCTTTGGGTCTCCCAATATCCCTGAAGACATAAAAGAGCAGGTTGAGAGGACTGGCCAGAGCGCAACCTGGCAGGACAACGGCTACACATACAAGGCCTACCAAACGAAATACTGGAATGGCGAGCTGGATGTTGTTGCAGACATGATTCGCACGCCTCGGGGCGACAACCCGTGGCCTTACACTGTGGTGAGGCTGGGCCGCGCGGGGAGCCTTGAGGAGGCGATGGAGAAAGCGCTTGATGCAGAGCCATTGGGGGTGCCGTGGCCATGAGGAAGATTGCCAGATGTAGTGTGAGGATTCATTTGGTGAATTATGAGGGGTGGCGAAAATGGACCTGTCTGGAATTGAGGAGGCGCTGCGTAAGGGGTACTCGCTGCATGGGTTTGAGGATGATGGCGATAAGGTCATCCGCGTAGTTGGTCACGGGCAAGAGATTGGGTATGGGTATGAGCCAGATGTTGTGGCTGCGCTCACGCGGGCAAATGAGGGATGCATAACCAAATTAAACCCGTTCATGGTATTATTGGGGTTGCTGCGGAGCAGTACTGGAGTCCCCGGCTCAATGGCCCACCTGAACCAATGGCTGCATGATGACAACAGCAAGTTTGATGCATATTTCGGCAGGGGCAGGTTTGTAGCTGAGCTGACTGATAGGGTCAAAGTTAGTGTCCCCCTTGACCTGGTGGAGCAGGTGAGGAGGACAGGCCAGAGCGCAACCTGGCAGAACCGGGGCTATACCATCACTATCCAGCAGTTGGCGCTGCCCTCTGGTGGATTTTACATAGATACAACCACTTTCACAGGCTCGCCCCAGTATCCTGACAGCAGCCCATGGGGGTATAAGATAAGGAAAATTGGCTATGCTGACAGCCTCGAGCAGGCAATTGGCAATGCAGTCAATGACCGTACGATTGAGGTTCCCTGGAGGTATGTTCCAGAAGACATCGCAAAGAAATAAAATGGGGCGCTATGAGAAATACCCTTCCATAAACCCATCCTGGAAATCCTGCCAGACAATGTTCGTGTAGTCCAGGCCTGAGCCAACTGCAACCTCTTCGAAGAAAGAGCTTATGCCTTCCCATGAGGACTGCATGGCCATGTCCAGGTTGACTGCCAGCGCACGGTCCTGCTCGAGGACTTCACGCCTCTCCCCTTTAAGATCCCAGAATCTTGCAGGGAGTCTGTTAGTCATCCTGTAGCCTTGCTCGAATTTGCTCATCCTGTCAACCCTGTCTGACAAGGCAAAGTAGGCATCCCTTGTTTCCGGAGATTCATCCATCTGTTCAAGCTCTGCGCTCGATTTTTTCAGGTCTGCCTCAACCTCTTCAGGTGTGATGAACAGGTAAGATGTTCCGAAATCTGTGATTACTGGCTCGCAGCCATCTGCTGTGTGGAACTCATCAAGCCAGTGGTTGTGGCTGTACACAACCCCTAGCTGAGCAAGCTTCCCATGGATTGTTCCGCCCTCCCTCACGATGCCAGCCACTTTTTCTGCCATCTCCTGCATTAGTTTGTCTCTGGTATTGTAGTCAAAAGCATTTTTACCGAAGCAGTAATCCCAAAGCTCCTGCACCTTTTCCTTGCCGAATGCGCCTGTTGCTATTGCCCTTGTGAAAAGGTCAGTGTACCTTTTGAAGTCAACAAGCTCCTCTGAGTAAAATTCGCTTCCGAAATGTAGCACCCTGGGGGCGAGCTTCCCAGATACTCTCTGCAGGACTTCCCTTTCCAGCTCTGGGTTATATTCGTCATATGGCTTTATCACAAAAACCTGCCTTTTGCTTGAGACCTTCAGGGGAATTCTCACGCTGCCTTGCAGTATTTTGCCGTTTTGCCTGATTAGGCGCACCACTGCTTTTTTGTCTCCTTTCTCTAGCAGATATGATTCTGCCCGTTTGAAATATTTGCTGTCTGGAAGGTTTTCTGGTCTGAAGAATATATCCACTCCCAAGGACTCTGCCGCAACTTCCATGAGATCCTCAAGCACGAAATGGCGGTAGCTGCGTGGTTTCTGGACCCAAACCTGCAGGTGCTCCTTTACAGTTTTATGGCAACGGAAACTGACCATAGCTTTGGAGGGATTTGAGGGGATTTAAGAATCTATCTATTTTTACTATTATTAGATAGTAACATTTCTTCAAATAGCCTTAATGATATTAACATTGGCCTGCCTTAGTAAAGTATAAATAATGACAACATCTAATCCACACAATGTTTGAGGCAAAATTCAGGCTGAAGCATAAGGGCTGCTGGAGCAATGGCCTGCGCAGGTTTAAGAGCAGGTTTGTTACGCATAACACAATTAGCCTGGATAATGGTTTTGTGCAGGATATAACTGAAGTAATTCTTGCTGATAAAAGAGAGGCTGGGCCGATAAAGAAATATTTTTTATCTAATAAACTGATTAAGAAGGTTGAGATTCTCCAGGAATCGCCTGAGAGGATGCTGATTCAGGTTTTCACTAATACAAGTGATATTAAGTCCATTGTGCACACTGTGCTAAAGCACAAGTGCTTTGTTTTTAATAAAGTTCCATTGTTTCAGGGCTATGAGGTCTGGACCATTGCTGCGCCCAGGAAGAGTGCGATTAGGAAAGCCCTGGAGGAGGTCTCCACTTTTGGGGATTTCAAGCTGGTCCATGTCAAGAAATCCACCTTTGATGGATTTAATTTGTCTGCCATGCAGGACAGGGTTTTGCAGATGGCTCTGGATTTGGGATACTACAAGTGGCCGCGCAAGATTTCTTTGAGCGGGCTTGCTGCCCGGCTTAAGCTCAGCAAGGTGACAATTGCTGAGCACCTCCGCAAGGCTGAGATAAAGGTCATGAGCAGGGAATTCTGCAAATAAGCTTTTAATCTGTAGAACTTAATATCCTTTCCCCTATCTTACAGCTAAAGATTCAGAGGGAATCAATGGGCATAAGATTCAGAAACTTTTGTGGCGTACTCTGTTCTCAATCTATCAAGTACAACTTGTCTCTCATCCATTCTTCGCGCAATAGCTTCCGCCATTGCTGGGTCATAGATAGGATTTCTGCTCTGCTCTTGGAAAAACCTATCCATATGATCTGCTAGACCTTGGATTTGCTCCAATCCTTTTACTGCACCAAAATGTCGCCTGAAAAACTCATTGATTTTCATAGGTTGAGGAAATTGGCTTGAGTTTATAAATATTTCCTTTTTTGTTATTATACAGTAGTAATATTACCGTAACAAGATGATGCGTTCAATCGGGTTAACAAAATATCCCCAGATTTTTCAGAACACCTCCGCAAAGCTGAGATTAATGTTATGAACCGCGAGTTCTGCAAATAAACCCTAACAGGTTAGGCTAAATCCCTTTTAATAACCCTGCCTTTCTTCATTCATGGAACAATTTTTCGATGAGATGGATGAAATGGTAGGGAATATTGAGGCTCGCCTGCGTGGGCTTGGCGTTACTTCAACGATTGATACGAACGGCTACTGGTTCAGGTTCAGCCATAATGGGCTCCGCGTTAAGTTCTGCGCCCAGCATAATTACAATGGCTCCGGGAGGTTTGTTGGCGAGATGTACAGTGAGGGGCTTTCAGAAGAGGAAGAATTGGCCATGAAGACTGCATTTGCCCATGAAAGTCTTGTGGTTATCCCTGAGCCGGAGAAATGGGCTCATGACGTTCGCCTGTATAATCGCAGGGGAATTTCCATTGCTGGATACCTGGATAACATCATCACTGAGCTGTTTGAGCTGGTGAATATGCCTCTTGAGGATTACATTTCCCAACGGCTCAATGATTCACAACAAATCTACAAGGTGATAGGGAAAACAATCAATCCAAAATAATACCTACTCTAAAGTTGTAACAATTCCCAAAGCTTTATAAATCTCTTCTTTTTCTGTCTATGCCATGAAAAGAAAAGCAATGGGCACGGAGTATCGGATAATCGCAAAGGGTAATTGGGGGCAGATTGCCAAGGCAATTAATTCAGCAAAGGAGGCAATTGAGAAAAGCCAGTGCTCACATGATTTTCGCGGGCTTCTTGATATCAATCAGGAGCTGCTCGAACGTTTCGTGACTCCAAAGGATGATGAGAGTTTTTCAGCATATAAGCGGAGATTGATTGAGTCTATTATAGGCCCAGGGCTCGGGTCAAGGCTGAGCATTATGTTGAGCGGAGGCAAGATTCCTTTTGATTTTCACAATACCCTATATAACGGGCAAAATCAAAGCAAGATAGTTATCCGCACAGTAATAAAGAGAAGAGAGTATCATTTGACAGTGGATGTCAACGGTGAGTTTAAGGAACGAGGGTATTCAATTGTTGGGAAGCTGCAGGATGCTTTATCGCAAAATGCAGTCGAGCACTCCTACAAGACCCTTGACAGGCTGGTTTGAGAAGGTGATTGAAATGGATGAGAAAAGGCTTTTTGATTTGCTAACTGAAAAGCTAGTATTCAGGGTTGTGGAGGGGCTTGATTTGGGTGATGTCCTAAAGCTTATTAAAAAGGCCAATCCAAAGTGGGAGAAAGTCAACGATATAAATCCAGACATGAGAGGTCCGGCACCGGCATATGCCTGCCAAATTACACTGCCAGGGGATATCACCCTGGATGTCATCACAACAGGCTATTCAGAAATATCATCCTGCCTTGACACTGAAATTGTAAGAGACAGTCTTGGATTGGATTGGTGGCAGCTGACTGTAGTCAGGGATAGCGAGATAATGGCAAATTACATTGGAGGCGGGCGCAAGGCCGAGCCGAGAAAGCTTTTTGAGAGAGTCCACGCTAAATATTCCGCTCAGCCAAAGCAACAGCCTCCTTCTGCCGATCAGGTCCGTGCTGCTGTTAAGGGGTATCTGTCGAAATGATAGAGGAATTATTGCCGCAGGCACAGGAGAGCGTGGATAAGCTCTTATGCGAGTTACTAGGCAGGGAGATTGAGTTTGCTCCTCTTACTGTCAGGACAAACGACCAGTTTCAGCAGGATTTTGCCAGGCAGCTAGGTGAAAATTTAGAACAGAAAGTTGGCAGGAAACCTGGGAAAGTGGCAAAATTTGTATTCCAAACCACAGCCCGGTTTGTTGCGCAGAGGCACATGGGCCGTAGCGATTATGTGGCCGGTGTTAATTATGCTGTACCTAATGTTATATATTACAATCCAGAAAAGTTCAAGGATTCCGATGAACCAACAAAACTGAGCATGCTCGCACATGAAGTTACCCACCAAAGAGTAAATTCACTGGGAATTCAGAGCCAACTTAAGAGTCCATTTTCCAGGTTATCCCTCACACATAACCGAGTCTACAAGTTAGTCGAAGAAGGTTTTGCTCAATATCTCTCGCACAGCCTGTATGACCCCAATACTGAGCATTCTGATTATTCAAAATTCGTCCAGGTAAAGGTGCAGATTCTTGTGAACAAGGTTAATGGGAAGGAACTGAATCCTGAGATTGCTAGTAAATTGACGTACGCTGAATCTTTGTTCCCGCCTGATATCAAATGCTATTACACTGGGGAAGTATTCTTCGCCTTTGTCAGTAGGATGGTTTCGCAACGTGCAGCGCTTGACCTGGCACTAAACCCGTTGAAGCCAGGTGTTGACATAAAGGATCCTGAGACACTTAGAAGGATGCGGGCAAAGGATGAGAGCATATTCAGGGTATCATCAAATGAAATCGAAAACCCTGAGCAGTACCTTTCCCGCAAGAGGTCTGAGCAGAGGGCTTCGATTCAAAATGCGCTTTCTGGCTATAAATCCTCATAGAAGAGGCCTATTTTAAGGCCTCTTCCAGCCCGGGGATGTGCTTCAGCACGTAGTCATCCATTGACTTGAGCCAGTCTTCCACCAGCCTCTTTGATTCGCTGCTGATGTCGCTTGCTGCAACTGGCTCTCCAAGCTCAGAGACCTGCCATATTCCCAGTCCGCCGCAGTAGCTCACATGCATGAAGCCCTTGCCGGCTTTGGTTCTCAGCCAGACATTCCTGCTCATGTCGCTATATTCGGGCTGGCGGTGGTCATCATAGTTGATGTTGTAGTCTAGGTATGCCGGCCCGTTTATTGCAGGATGGTCGGTATAGGTTGGCGTTTTTGACTTTATCCTGAGCCAGCCCTTCTCTGCTGTTATCTCGAATGTGTCTGCGTGTTGTTTTTGTAGTTCAGCGATTTTTTGTTCTATCATATAACTTATTAGTATAATAACGGATATATATATTTGGTATGTATTGAATATATTAGTAAGTGTTTTTCAATCAACTCGCCAGCCCCAAAGGCTTTTAAGCGTGTTTTTTCTCCTATATTAAGGGGGGCAATTTGTTGTTTATTCGAGTAGATAATACTCTCAAGAGTGAGATGATGTCAAAGGATGATTTGATAAGGGCAATTACAGAATCGGGTTTCCCGCAGGAGGTAGTTCCAAGAGCAGTGTTTGCAGAGCTCAAGGCCCAGCCCCATACATCTGTTCCGCCGGGGGAGCTCAGATCATCAAACGGGCTTCTTATCTCTGAGAATTACTACTCGTGCCAGGGCATTGCTTTCTTGGATGACATGGGGCTTGTTGGGGCGCTGGCGCACAACTACCCCACATCTGACCCTTGTTTATCTCTTACAGGTGAGTGGCCAAACGGTGAGATTCACCCTGAGGACCCAAAGGAGATTTTCAAGGACTTAGAGCAGGTAATGGCTGTTCATGTTTATCATGTGGATAACCATGAATTCCCTCCCTGGAGGATAAAGGAGGCCCTTCAAAAGGTGGGCATAGAGTGTGTTGTTCACATTCCAATCAAGGCCAGGCAAAGTAATAATGTTGTTTGGAGGGATATTGTGGTTGATGTGAGAGACCGTTCGCTCTATATTTTCCCAGTTGATTTTGATTATGGCATAAAATTCAGCGCATCACGGAGGCGGTTGGAATGAGTCTAGAGGAATCCATGAGGCCGGGGAAACTATCCCAAGGGGGATTCTTGGGTGAGAATGAGAAGCTCGAGGATGTTTTAAAAGCAGATGATGAGACCGTGCGCAGGCTGGGTTTAACACACAAGAAGATAGCAGCCAGGTTCCAGTATTTTATTGATGCTGTGGCTTATCCCACAGGATCAGGAGTGCTGGTTGATGGGAAATACCTTGTTGGGGGGTCAGTATACCGGGGTGGGCAAGAGTGCCCGTGGCAGGATGGTGGGTTATTTATGCCAAACAGCTGTATGGATTTGTATGTCGTAAACCAGCAGACTGGTGAAAGACTGAATTTTCCAGGCGGGATAGTGCACTTGATCCATGTGCACCATTTCTATGAGGGTAAAGAGTCTCCGTACCGGGTTGACCCTGAGCGAGCAGCGAAGATTTTGGAAATAAAGTAAGGCTTTCAATCCTCTGTCTTAGAGGTAATATCCTTGGGAAAGATTTACAGCCCCAAAAACTTCAGCAGGCCAAACACCAGGAACACTGGCCAGACCAGGGCCTTTAGGAATCCGAGGACGCCCATCCAGAAACCTGTCGCAGTGGAGAAGTAATATATTACCGCACCCAGGAACCCGAGTCCGTATGTTGCTCCCCCTTGGCACATGCATTTGAAATTTTTACACTCCTTCTTTATTGGCATTTCACATCACCTTTTTGTTTGATTTGTATTTTTTGGTATATATATTTTGCTCCCTTCGCTGAGAGACAGAAGGGAATGTGATATTAGAAGAATGACGTCCTGTGGACATATTTCTCTACAAGCTCCAGCTTTCTTGGCTCAACCCTCTTGAGGGCATATGTCGAGAAGCTCCCCCCTATGCACCCAGTCGTGTTGATGGTGACATAGACCTGGCCTTGCGGGACTTCATATTCACATATGTCCCTCACCTTGTGGTGCCCGGGGCCTTCTGTCAGCGCATGTATTCCGTGCCCTCCTGCCAATGGGACAAGACTCACATGCTCTGCCTTGTCTTCAGGCTCGTAGACTACTCCTCTCAAGGCTTCCACTACATCTTCCAGCAATTTCATATCAACTTCAGCCATTTTGGTTTACCCCCACAACAGATAAGCACATCATCCTTTTAACCCTTTTGTAATTGTCTTTTAATAGTAGTTAAAATAAGAAACATTTATAAATTTCCCCAAATTCAAGGCGTCTATGGATGGGCCTTTGATATCAGTTGTACTTCCAGCTTACAATGAGAGGGACTATATTGCAGATGCGGTAAATTCCCTCAGGCAGCAAGGCTATGATAAGCTCGAGACAATTGTTGTTGCAAACGCCTGCACAGACAACACAGCCAATGTTGCGAAAAGTGTTGCGGACCAAGTTATAGAGACGCCAGTTAAGGGCATCTCTCACGCCAAAAACCTCGGCTATTCTTTTGCAAACGGTGATGTTGTTGCATTCATGGATGCAGACAGCCTCGCAGCGCCAAACCTTCTTGAGACAGTTGCCCAACTGTATAAGCAGGGGTACAACTGCGGCAAGGCCAAGATCCGGCCGTCAGATGATCCCAGGTTGAGGGCACTGCTCTTCACCTGGTATTCAGAGTTAATAAGCAGGAGGGCTGAACACAACTCCGGTGCAACATCCGGTGCCGGTGCCTTCATATTCCTGACGCGCGATTTGGGGAAAAGGATTGAGCTTCCCGATGGCACATTGTTTAGGGAGGACCTAATGGTTATGGAGGACGTGGATTTGCTGGGCCGAATGGCAAAGGCAGGCAAGTACAAGTTCATAACCGAGTCATGCCTTTACACCTCCATGAGGCGTTTTATCGAAGAAGGATATTTCAAATGCCTTATTGAAGATACTATCCACTGTGCCAACCCCGTTGGGAAAACTCGGGCGCGCTGGAATCAGAAGCCGCAACCCGCTGAGCAGGTTTCTGGAGGGGCACAGCAATCAGAGTTTGTGACTATTAAAAAGTAGTCAAAAATCGTAATCTTTATAAATCCCCCTTAATTCAGGTTCTCGATGAATAAGCCATTGATATCAGTAGTGCTGCCAGCTTACAACGAAGCGAATTATGTAGGAGATGCGATTCTTTCTCTAAGGACGCAGAAATATGGTAATCTTGAGGTTATTGTCGTGCCCAACGCTTGCACTGATAAGACCGCAGAGGTCGCCAGTATGTTTGCAGACCAGGTTATAGAGACGCCAGTGCAGGGCATCTCCCACGCCCGAAACATTGGCTATGCTGCTTCAAAGGGCGACATTGTTGCTTTCATGGATTCAGACAGCCGCGCAGCGCCAAACCTTCTTGAAACAGTGGCCAAGCTTTGCTCTCGAGGATATGACTGCGGCAAAGCAAAGATAAGGCCTTCGGATGACCATCGCCTGCGGGCGGTCATATGGTGCTGGTATGTTGAGCACGTGAGCAGGCAGGCAGAAAAGGTAGGCAAGGGCCAGAACGGTGCCGGCGCATTTATGTTCTTAACTCGAGATTTGGGAAAGCGCGTTGAGCTCCCGGAAGGCAAATTGTTCCGCGAGGATTTGAGGGTTATGGAGGATGTTGATTTATTGAATCGGCTGGTCCAGGCAGGCAAGTACAAGTTCGTGACTGAATCCTGCCTCTATACTTCAATGAGGAGATTCATTGAGGAGGGTTATGTTCATTGCTTCAATGAGGACAATAAGCACTTTGATGACCCGCAGGGCAAGACACGGGCTCGCTGGAATGAGAGCCCAGAGGCCAATCTCGAAAGGCCATTGCCTGTGACTGAATCATCACGTGTGCAAAAATCAAAGGGAACTAGGTGATTGAAATGCTTACCCAAATTACGCTTGAGGAATTGACGCGGGACACAACCCCCATACAAGATTTGCCGCCAACTCTTGTTGATGATATTTTGAAGAAGGCAAATCCAGAATGGTACCTTATAGCTGACATGACTCTTGGTTCAATCGGCCCGGCATATGCGTGCGAGGTTAAATTGCCAGATGATATTACTTTAGATATTGCCGTGTTCGGGCATTCTGAATGGGTGAATGACCCGGTCACATGTTCGGATGCAAGTGCCCCGAGAAGTAGGCTGCAAACCACTGGAAGATACAGGTTGACTCTTTGGCAGCTGTTGGTTGTTGAGGGCAATGAAGTAAGGACCATCATCCGGGATGATGGGAGTTTCCCCGCCCCTGTTAGGGCTTTATTTGAGGCAGTTGAGAAGCAATATGAGCTGAAGGAAAAACAGACAGCTCTTGATAGGACACTTGCGGCAGCCAAGCAGTATGTGCAAGGAAATGGCGGGCATGTCCAGAGGTGTTGAAAATGTTACAGGAAGAATTATTGGCAGTTGGGAAAAGATGGGAAAAAGGCATGGAGCACCAGCCCTATATTGAGTCCACTTGCAAATGCATGGTAAATGCAATGCTGGCCTATAAGGCGTTGGATAATGAGCAGCTTGGCCGTGAGCGCCTCGCTTCACTGGTCCAATCAGCATATGATGCGGTTTCCAGCTCCCCTTTTTCAGACGACAGGTTAATAGGATTCCGTGCCCTTTACGAGGTAGCAATGGAGCTGGGTGACAATGACACAACCGGCATTTTGGGCATGATGGCAGCAGACCAGGCTCAGGAGTTTCTATTTGAGGACTCCAGATTATGCATGCTGTTCGCTGCGCATAAATTCTCACGCCATTCCCCTGAAGCTGAAAAATACGTCAGAGGGAAGATAACACTGGTAGCGCTGAATGCGTCAGATAGAAGCCGGGCTGAACTTTTAAAGCTCTTGTGAGGTAATAAAAATGATAGGAAGAAATCAACATTTAATAAGAAATTATGCCCTTGTTTTTGGCGCGGGTATCGCAGCCGGTGTAGTGGGCGGTGTTTTCTTTGGTGAAGCATGCAATCATTATTTTCCAGTTTTGAAGGAAGCCCCTGCTGCAATAAAATATGCAGTTGATGGAGCCTCAGCATTTGTGGGCGCCGACGTAGGTGCTGGTGTTGGCGGGCTGGTCGCACTCGTAGCCACCGCCATTAAGGTGTACAGGAACAGGTAATTGAAATGGTATTCACACTTGAGCAGGAGATTGAAGGGAACCTCAAGCAGGCAGAGGGATACGCCCTGCAAGGCAATGCCAGAGATATGGAAATTGGCTTATCTGTCGCGCAGGGATTTGCCAGGAGAGTTGGTAAAGATATTACTACAAGGGTAGCTGTAATAAAGAAAACAGGGTATCCAATTGCTGTTGCAAATGGGCTCAAAGAGGTCCGCAGGCTGGCCTTGCTGGGGAGTGCTGCATCCATGGAAATGGTTTTGGGCTACATATTGGATTATGCCGGTTATATCCAGCAAGATATTGCGGAAAAGGTCAAAGATATCAGGGAGATTGGATTCAATGCAGGCATTATGCGAGAATTGAAATGGGCCTGGGAATATGTCAGCCAGGGGAATCCAACCTGTGCTGAGCAGAGCATTCGTCAGGCAGAGCATTATGTCAATCTGCTTGATCAATATTTGCATACCAGAAGAGACATTTCAGAGGAAGTTAAAGACATTAGGGTGCAGGTTGCGAAGATAAAATGAAGACAAAAATAAACGGCGTAAGGCTCCCCAGGGAGTTTGATGGTGCAAGCATAATCAACAATATTGCAATCACACCAGATGGCAAAAAATATGCAGTTGTTTCTAGCTCAGGTGAGGTTGAAATAAATGATATGCCCTCAAATGGAATCCTTGAAATAGGGGGCACAACTGTCCACTATGGCGGTTACGCAGGCCGAGTCAGCATTGGCTCTCATATCCGTACCGGCGGCTCAGTAATTATCAGCGGTGTAAGCATATCAAATGGCTCTGTGTCCTTCAATGGAAGCGACCTTGAGGTTGAGGTAGACAAGGGCTATGAGGGCGTGAGGAGATTGGAAGTTCGAGGGGTATCCAATGATGTGCGCCTTGGGCTTTCTGATGATGGCAAGGTCTATGTAAAAGGGAAGACAAATGCAGAGCCTTCATATAAGGATGGGAGGCTCTCTGTTGAGAGGTTGAACGGGGATATTTCAGCTCCAAAGTCAGACCTTGAATTGGATTTGGATATTGAGACAACAGCAGGGGATATCACGGGCGATGTTGCCCACAAAGGGTACTTGAGGACAACCGCTGGCGATATTTCAATCACCCTTCTTACCCCTGTTGCAGTGAGCGCTGGAACCTCCTGCGGAAAGATTAGCGTGGAAGGGATGCTTTCAAAGGGGCATGGAAGGTATGTTCCCCCTAATGTCCAATCATGGGGCTCTTTGACCCTGCGGACAACAGCAGGGGATATAACTGTACGGTATAAGGGGCAATAATTTCTTTTGTTTACCATTAATTTGTTTGGATAAGGGCCTCGCTCGTCTGGTTTTGTCATCGCACTAAGCCCACTGGACAGGGGTTGTGGATAGCTTTTTAAAGTGCTGTTTTCTCTCAGCAGGGTTATGAAGGACATAGTTATTAGGGGGGCGCGGGAACACAACCTGAAGAACATAAGCATTAGCCTCCCGAGGGATAAGTTCATTGTCCTCACCGGCCTATCTGGTTCCGGCAAGTCAACTCTGGCATTTGACACACTGTATGCAGAGGGACAGCGCCGTTATGTTGAGTCGCTCTCGGCATATGCAAGGCAGTTTCTCGGGCTGATGAACAAGCCTGACGTTGATTCAATAGAAGGGCTATCGCCTGCAATCTCAATTGAGCAGAAGACAACCAGCAAGAACCCGAGAAGCACAGTTGGCACAGTCACTGAAGTTTATGACTACCTAAGGCTCCTCTTTGCGCGCATAGGAATTCCCCATTGCCCTGTCCATAAGATACCAATAGAGGCCCAGTCCCCTGAAAGGATTGCCCAGAAAATAGCCGAGATCAAGGGCAAGGCGACAATACTTGCGCCTGTAGTCAGGCAGAAAAAAGGCACGTATGAGAAGCTGATTGAGGACTTGGGCAAAGAGGGCTACACACGTGTCCGTGTTAACGGCAAGGTTCAGCGCACAGATGAGAAGGTGAGCCTTGACAGGTATAAGAAGCATGACATTGAGATTGTGATTGACAGGATAGACACGGGCGAGCACTCAAGGCTTGTTGAGGCAGTTGAAGGGGCGCTCGCAAAATCCGAGGGGCTTGTGATTGTGCTTGATGATTCCGGCAAGGAGCACGTCTTCTCAGCAAAGATGGCATGCCCGAAGTGTGGGATTGCATTCGAGGAGCTCCAGCCCAGGATGTTCTCATTCAATTCACCGTTCGGGGCATGCGAGGAGTGCTCGGGGCTTGGCATAAAGATGGAGTTTGACCCTGACCTAATAATACCAGACAAATCGAGGAGCATTGCAGATGGCGCAGTTGCAATGTACAGGAATGCGGTTGACGGCTGGCGCGGCCAGTACCTTGCTGCAATTGCAAAGCACTTCAAATACACCCCCCTCACGCCGATTTCTGCCCTGACTCCGGAACAGTATAAGGCATTGATGTTCGGCTCTGAGGATAAGATTAAGTTTGACATGACAATGCGGGATGGCGAGGTAAACTGGAGCCACAACGGGAGCTGGGAAGGGCTCCTCCCGCAGGCAGAGCGCTTATACCACCAGACGCAGTCTGAGTACCGCAGGCAGGAGCTTGAGAAACTGATGCGCGTGTCAGCCTGCCCGAAATGCAATGGCAAGAGATTGAAAGAGAAGGTTCTCGCAGTCACAGTTGGCGGCAAGTCAATAATTGATGTAACAAATCTCCCAATCAAGGCCAGCATATCATTTTTTGAAAACCTAAAACTCACTGAAAAGCAGCAGGAGATTGCAAAGCAGATTCTCAAGGAGATAAAAGAACGGCTTGGGTTCCTTTCACGTGTCGGGCTTGATTACCTGACACTCTCCAGGAATGCAGGCACGCTCTCAGGGGGCGAGGCGCAGAGGATTCGCCTGGCAACGCAGATAGGCTCAAACCTCATGGGCGTCCTATACATTCTTGACGAGCCCTCAATAGGTTTGCATCAGAAGGACAACCAGAAGCTGATAAACACTCTTCATAGGCTCCGCGACATTGGCAACACCCTAATTGTAGTTGAGCATGATGAGGACACGATAAGAAAGGCTGACTGGGTTGTTGACATGGGTCCTGGGGCGGGGATTCACGGCGGAAGGGTTGTTGCAGAAGGTACGCCAAAACAGATTGAGGCAAACAAGGCCTCGCTCACAGGCCAGTACCTTTCAGGCAAACTCAGCATCCCGATTCCGAAATCAAGAAGGGAGCCAAATGGCTTCATTGAAATAAAGGGAGCTCGGGAGAACAACCTAAAAGGGCTTGACGTGAAAATACCAATCGGCACATTGACACTTGTCACTGGTGTCTCCGGCTCTGGCAAATCCACTCTGATTTACGAGATACTTTACAAAGGGCTGCAGAAAAAGCTCTACAATCCAAAGGTGGTTGCAGGGGCACATGACAGCATCAATCTTGGCGACATTGACAAGGTGATTGTGATTGACCAAAGCCCAATTGGCCGCACGCCTCGTAGCAACCCCGCAACATACACTAAGCTTTTCGATGAGATTAGGATGATATTCGTCCAGGTCAAGGAGGCGAAGATTCGCGGCTTCAAGCCAGGCAGGTTCTCATTCAATGTCTCAGGTGGAAGGTGCGAGGCATGCGATGGTGATGGGCTCATAAAGATTGAGATGAACTTCCTCCCTGATGTCTATGTGGAGTGCGAGGAGTGCAAGGGCAGGCGCTACAACAATGAGACCTTGGAAATCAAGTACAAGGGCAAATCCATTGCAGATGTCCTTGGCATGAGCGTTGAGGAAGCGCTTTTGCTGTTTGAAAACATCCCCTCAATCAGCCGCAAGCTGGAAACCCTTTCCAGAGTCGGGCTGGAGTACATCAAGCTCGGGCAGAGCTCTACCACGCTCTCAGGGGGCGAGGCTCAAAGGATAAAGCTCACAAGGGAGCTCTCAAAGCACGCAACAGGCAGGACGCTTTACCTACTGGATGAGCCCACAACTGGCCTTCATTTCCATGATGTGAAAAAACTGATTAAGGTGCTGAACGATCTTGTTGACAAGGGCAACACAGTTGTTGTGATAGAGCATAACCTTGATGTAATCAAATCAGCAGACCATATAATCGACCTCGGGCCAGAGGGCGGGGATGAGGGCGGGAGAATAATTGCCTCAGGCACTCCAGAGGAAGTCGCCAGGAACACTTCATCATATACAGGGGAGTTCCTAAAACAATTGCTAAAATGAATTTTCCAGAGAACCCAGGGTGTTACCTTTTCAAGGATAGTTCTGGCAATGTGATTTATGTAGGCAAGGCCAAGAACCTTAAGAAACGAGTTTCAAGCTATTATTCTGGAAGGCCCCATGACGCAAAGACAGCCCAGCTTATAAGCAATATTTCAAGCGCTGATTTCATTGTGACAGACAGCGAGGTCGAGGCCCTTCTTCTGGAGAACAACCTCATAAAGAAGCATTCACCGAAGTATAATGTTGTCTTGAAGGACTCCAAGAGGTATGCGTATATAGTAATAACTAATGAGGAATTCCCCCGCCTGCTGATTGCGCGGAGCCCAAAAGAGGATGGCAAGCTCTTCGGCCCTTTTGTCTCAGCCAGCACCAGGGATAGTGTGCTTGCGAGCCTGAGGAAAGCCTTCCTTGTGCGCACATGCAGGCGCCTCCCGAAGCGTGCATGCCTTCGGCAGCATCTGAAGCTTTGCAGCGCACCCTGCATTGGCCTTGTTTCAAAAGAGGAGTATGCAGAAAAGGTTAAGCGCGCAGCAATGGTTCTTTCAGGCAGGACTGATGAGCTGATTTCCGAGCTGAAAAAGGAGATGGCAGCTGCGTCCCGAGAGAAGAGGTTTGAGGCTGCAATTGAGCTACGCGACCAGCTGAGTGCGCTAGAGGTTCTTTCCGAGAAGCAGAACATGGAGCGCGTGAAGAGCTTCAATGAGGATATCCTCAATTACATCATTCGGGATAACAAGGTTTATCTTATTGTCTTTAATGTCCGGAATGGGATTCTTGACAACAAGAGGGAGTTTGAGTTTGCCTTGGTTCCGGATTTCCTGGATTCATTCATCGCACAGTACTATTCTGAAAACCCCGTGCCGCGGGAATTGATTCTGCCCGAGGGGATTGATGCAAGCACTATCCAGCTACTTGAGATGAAGAGGAAGGGCCCGGTTATTGTTACAATCCCTAAAATTGGTGAGAAGGAAAAGCTCCTGGCCTTGGTGAAGAAGAACATTGAGATTTCTTTTTTCGGGCACGAGGAGGGCTTGTTGGATTTGAAGAACAGGCTCAACCTGGAGGGAGTCCCTGGCCTGATTGAATGCTTAGATGTCTCGCACCTCTCTGGCACAAACTCAGTTGCATCGATGGTGTGCTTCAGGGATGGTGCTCCTGACAAGTCCGGGTATCGCAGGTTCAAGCTCCGCACATATGATGGGATTGATGATTTCAAGGGCATAAAAGAAGTTGTCAGAAGGAGGTATTCACGCCAGGTTCAAGAAGCAAGGCAGCTTCCAGACCTAATAATCATTGATGGGGGGAAAGGCCAGCTCTCAGCTGCACTTGAAGAGCTTGGTTATCTTGGACTCAAGATTCCTGCAATTGCAATTGCCAAAAAAGAGGAGGATGTGTTTGTGCCTGGGCTAAGCCGGCCGCTTCGGCTGGACAAGAGAGGACCGGCGATGAGGCTGATTATCCGCATCCGTGATGAGGCCCACAGGTTTGCAATCAAGTACAACCGCCTACTGAGAAGCAAGAGGATAGCAAGATGAAGTTTATCCTTAAATCCCGGTTCGAACCTACGGGCTCGCAGCCAGAGGCGATAATAAAATTGGCCCAGGGGTTTTCAAAGGGAGCTTCTGCGCAAACACTTCTCGGAGTCACTGGCTCAGGGAAGACTTTCACAATGGCCAACGTGATTCAGAAGCTCCAGAGGCCCACAATTGTGATTGCCCACAACAAGACCCTGGCAGCACAGCTCTATAATGAGTTCCGTGATTTCTTTCCGAGTAACCGCGTTGAGTATTTTGTTTCATATTACGACTATTACCAGCCAGAGTCTTACATCCCCTCAAAGGACCAGTACATTGAGAAGGACTCCCAGATAAACCCCAGAATTGAGCAGATGAGGCTCTCTGCCACCGCATCCCTACTCTCCCAGGAGGATGTGATTGTTGTTGCATCTGTGTCCTGCATTTATTCTGTTGGCAATCCCACTAATTTCAAGGACCTTGGGTTTGAGATAAAGGTTGGCGAGAAGCGTGCGAGGAATGAGATTCTGAAAAAGCTCGTTGACATCCAGTTTGAGAGAAATGACATTGAGCTCATGCCAGGCAGGTTTAGGGTGAAGGGTGATACAATCGACATCATCCCAGGGTATTTCAACGACATTGTTCGTGTGGAGATGTTTGGGGATGACATAGAGAGAATTTGGATAATTGACAAGGTCTCGGGAAAGGCAGTGGAGGAGCTCAAGTACTTCTATGTTTTCCCTGCCAAGCATTTCGTGGCAACAGAAGAGGAGCGTGAGAGGGCGATTGTTTCAATACAAAAGGAGCTTGAGGAAGTTCTGCCAAATCTCGGGATGCTGGAGGCGCACAGGCTCAAGCAGCGGACACTATATGATATAGAGATGCTTCGGGAAACAGGATTTTGCAAGGGCATTGAGAACTACTCAAGGCACTTTGACGGCAGGAAGCAAGGGGAAAGGCCATTTTGTTTGCTGGATTATTTCCCAAAGGGTTTCCTCATGATTATTGATGAGAGCCACCAGACAATACCACAGCTCCATGCAATGTACAACGGCGACTTTTCAAGGAAAAAGACGCTTATTGATTATGGGTTCCGCCTGCCCTCTGCATTTGACAACCGCCCGCTCAGGTTTGAGGAGTTTTCAAAGTTCATGGACAAGGTTATGTTTGTCTCTGCAACCCCAGCTGAGTATGAAAAGGGTTTGTCTTCACAAGTTGTTGAGCAGATTATCAGGCCAACTGGGCTAGTTGACCCGCAGGTTGAGGTACGGCCGATAACTGGCCAGGTGGATGACTTAAAGAAGGAGATTTCATCTGCAATTGCAAAGAACAACAGGGTGCTTGTTACAACGCTAACAAAGAGGCTTGCCGAGGAGCTTTCTGAATTCCTTGCCAAGGAGGGATTCAAGACAAGGTACCTCCACTCTGACATCGACACACTTGACAGGACTGAGATAATAAGGCAGCTTCGCCTGGGCAAGTTCGATGTGCTTGTTGGGATAAACCTGCTCCGTGAGGGTTTGGATATCCCTGAGGTTGGCTTCATCGGCATTCTTGATGCTGACAAGGAGGGGTTTTTGCGGGATGCAAGGAGCTTAATCCAGATTATTGGAAGAGCTGCAAGAAATATTGACAGCAAGGTTGTGCTTTATGCAGACAATGTGACTGAGAGCATGAGGCAGGCGCTTTTGGAGACTGAGCGCAGGCGCAATCTGCAGCTGGAGTATAATAAGAAGAATAAGATTATTCCTGAGACTATAATTAAGCCAATCCGTGAAGAGATTGCAGACATCAAGGACACAAAGCACATCCCAACAGCTGAGCTCCCCAATGTGATAATCCAATTAGAGGCAGAGATGGAGCTTGCTGCCGAGAAGCTGGAGTTTGAGCGGGCAATTGAGCTTCGGGACAGGGTAATTAAGCTAAAGGAAAGGTTGAGGTGAAATTCTTTATCTCTTAATATATGGACACACCCTCTGGGAAATATCCCCTTAACTTTAATGCCCAAATTATTTAAATGTCCACAGATTAATCTCATTATGCCAAGCTACCTGGAATTATGCGAGACTGAATTCTGGAGGCAGGTTTTCGAGCAGGAGACAGATTACCTTCTTGATGCTTTGAAAGGCCGCAGGGAAATCCTCAGCGTAGGGTGCGGCCCGGCAATCATTGAGCGTGGTTTGGCAGAACGCGGGTTCATTGTTACAGGGCTTGATGTATCTAAAGAAGCACTGAATGGCGCTCCCGACACACTGAGGACAGTTGTGGGCAATGCAGAACACATGGATTTTCTAAATTCAAGCTTTGATGCTGCAATTTATGTTGCATCTTTACAATTCATAGCTGACTATAAGGGTGCAATCAGGGAGACAGCACGGGTGCTTAGGCCAAATGGAGGGCTTGTGGTAATGCTGCTGGACCCGAAGTCTGAGCACTTCAAGAGATGGACACAGGATTCGGATTCATACATGTGCAGGATTAGGCACACGGATATCCCTGAACTTGAGGCGGAGATTTCAAAATATTTCTCAGTCAAATCAGAATATTTCTTGGGCATCAGCGGAGAGAAGGTATTCCAGAGCAATGTTCAGGGCCAGGCGAGCCTGTATGTTGTTCAGGGATTAAAAAAGCATGGGTCTTGCCTCGGAATCCTAAGTTAGTTTCTTCTGGATAAATTGATAGGCGAAGAATGCGCTCACCATTGAGATTAAGTAAGAGAATAAAGTCCCCAGGATTATTCCACTGGTGAGGTAGAGGTATCTCACAGCAATCCCGTAAACCCCGATTGTGACCATCCCTGTAATGAGCATTGGTTTTGTCATCGCCCTGGAGAACCCAAGCCCGCGGGATCTGTAGCTTATGAATAAAGTTGAGATAAAAACAGCTGGGAATGCGGCAAAAATCCCTCCAAATATCGGCCCGCCAACCTTGCTCATAAAAACAGCAAATGCAATCATGAGCCCGCCAAATAATCCGCGTGCAGCTATCTGGAGCTTTGAATAATAAATCCTTCCCCTATCTGCAGAGGGTAAGAACAAATATTTTTCAAGAACCAAGTAGGAGACCACTAGACTTACGAGATAACCTATTATTGAGAATGCAAAGTTCTCCACCTTGAAGATTACCGTGAGTGAGGAGAGGGACAGCCACAGGATTAATGCCCCGCTTAGTCCCGCTGCAAAGCTCCTTTTTCCAATAACCGCAAAACTGGTCAGGAATAAGCCTGTGAAACCAATTATTAATGGGAACACAGTTGTCGCCTGTGAGGCAATCTCCGGTGACTGGGCCAGGCCGATGAAGAGGAATGCAACCACGACTGTTGAGGGCAATCCCCCTATGAATCCCCCTATCTTGCTCCCGAAGCGGTCAGCTACGGCAGTGGTTATGATTATCCACAACCCGCCGATGATGAATGCCAGCAGGGTATTCAGCAGGAGGAATAGGTTATTCATTTCAGCAATGGTTTATGTTGAGTTTAAAAAACTTCTGAGCCTGCATATCTGACAACCACAGACCTGTGGAATCTCTCCTGGAAATCAGTCATGGCTTTGATTTGTTCATCGCTGTACTCTTCACCTTCAGGGGCCACAACAACCTTGTCATCATCCTCGTCTGTCCTGTGGATTATCGCTATGCATCTCCCTGTGAATTCACGGACTGGCTTTGATACACCTAGCACATATGCATCCAGGCACTCGCCGTCTGGGGCGATAATTCCTTCTATATAGCCGTAGTTGAGGGTGTAGATGAATCCCTTGTGCATAGTGCCTAGGGCCCTGTCAATCTTGACTGTGACGTTCTTGCCTATGAGCTGCCTGATGTCCTTGTAGTTCATTTTGCCTGTTAGCCCCCTTAATTATTTAATATTATTCATTGTCACAGATTTGTATATTGTTATCTCTAAACAGTAGTAAAAAACCGTAAGCCTTATAAGCGAGTAGTATTTTTTCATACCTAATGAAATTCAAGCTTAGCATATCCGTGGAAGAGGATACTATTTACGGGATTCAGAAGCTCATCAGGGAGAACAAGGCATACAGGAACAAGTCCCATTTCTTTGAGGTTGCAGCAGAGAAGCTCATTAGCGAGGCGGAAAATGGGAAGTGACAAGGATGATGGACGGGGCATTAAACCTTACCTGCGTAAGATAGGTTTAACCCTGGAGCAGCATTTGGAGCGCAAGGCCCATCCTCGTTCTCCATTCAGTATAAATCCCAGAAAGCTGAGGCATTTGCTGGCAGTCACGAGGGATGCTTCTGGCATGGCCGGCCTCATATACACAGAATCCTCATTTTTCAAGTCTGAGAGAATAACTAAACCTAATCCAGGGTCAACATCCAAATGGCGCTCTGACAGGATAATGGTAGAGATTCCATTGTATGTTTCAGATGAGCTGGTTAAGATGACAGATTTCACAGCAGATTATTCATCCTTGCCCAAGGATTTGACAGATATTTTAGAAGAGGGCATCTTGAGGACATCAGGTGTAAGGCAGACAAACTATTCTGTTCTAATGAGCACCACAGAAGATAACGATGGTATGCCCCCAGAAGGGAGGACAGGGATTCTTTTGCACCGTGGAGAGCCCGTTATCGTTAATATTGATGGTAAGGATTTTGTGGTTGAGGCCAAGGGCGTGGGCTGCCCAGACGGGAACAACCAGAGAGCCGAGCTGATGCACAGGACAGACTATTTTGGCACCAGTGGCGAGGAAGTTGGCGGGTTTGACATCAGGGAGGGGATGCGCGAATATTCCAATCTTGAGATACAACGCAGGAGGAAAATACCCGAGTTTGGCAGCGGTGATGCAGTGAGGGCCCTTGCACTATTCTCATTTTTGAAAACCAAGAAAGACCCTAAGGGGGACAAGCAAGAGCTAATGCAGGCGTATCTGCTCAGGCTCGCCCCGACCAATATACGCGCTTCATATGACCACAACCCGGACTTCCCTACGGTTGAGGACAAGGAGATGGTCTTGTCAACTTCCATAGGCCAGCACTATGCCGGACTCGCCAAGCTTGAGGAGATACTGCTCCACACCACAATCCATCCTGAGAATATGGTTTGGACAGGCACAAGGTATGTTTTGACTGATTTTGCAGACTGCAGGAGGCTCGCAGAAATCAAGGAGCCCCACAAATTCTTGAAACATGTTCTCAGGGCGATAAAGCAGGTTCCTGAAATAACTGAAAACGGGATAAATAATTTTTATGCCACAGTTGCCCAGGAGTTGGGCGTCGATTGGAATCCCAAGACAGGTTATGACAGGTTCATCAATGCAATCTGGTCAGACTATTTCGCGCAGAAGGTCTATGATGCATGGAAAGGGAACCTTAACCGCTCTAGTAAAGAGATAGAATCCATTAAGTCCTCTGTAAAGAATTCATGTCTCGGTCTTCTGACTACTGGTTTTATTCAAACCGCAAAGGACTTCCTGGAGAGGGAGATTGATGTGCTTTGGTACGTCCCTGAGGCTGCTGAAAGCCTTGAGGTTGCCAGGAAGAGGGTTGTTTATCTTACGTCTCAATTGGTGAACCCTGCTGACATTAATGTCAAGTTTAAGCAGGACCCGGAGTCGTTCTACGGGCTTTTTGTATTGCCGTATATGCAGAAAGGTGAGGCGCAAAATGGCAAATGATGAAATTGCGCGGACTGGGAACGGGCTCGTTCAGATAGTTGATGCGCTCGGGCTTGCTGCTGCTCCGTTCAGGGAGTCTGGTGCGCAGGGGATTACTCTGCCCGCCTGCTTCATGGCAATCAGCACAAACGAGTCCATGTATCCAGATCAGCAGGTTATTGACTACATCAATTGCGCAAGGCAGTTCTCGCATCATGTGTATTTGCTCGTGGCCGATGGCATGCAGATGTGGAACAAGGCTGGGATTGACCCGCGCGGGAAGGCCATATTACATGATTGTGCAAAAGTCCATGATGTTAAGAGGCGTGCCAGGCGCCGTGTTGAGAATTTCAGGGATTACTTTTCAGACTGCAATGATGTTTCTGTGATACTTCTAGATGAGGAGCTGGTTCACAATTGCATGACTGCTGAGGACAGGGAGCATGAGGCGCACCTGCCTGCACGTGAGTTGTTCAGGGATTACAAGGCCCTGCTGCTGGGTGATGGGCAGTTCCGGGCTGACCTTGAGGCAATTGTGCGAAGGAACGCTCCGGACCTGGTTGAGCAGGCCAGGCAGAACGGTGTTGATGAGAGGCACGCAATGGATAATTTTGTCAGGTATGGCGGTTATGAAGTCTTCTTTACACTTCTGATGGCATACAACGGCGTTCCTTTCAAGTTCGGGCCACGAACTGAACGCCCTTATGATGAGGTTACGCTCAGGGTATTGAACGGGGAGTATGAACTCCATCCTAATTTTGACCATAAAATTGGATTTGGCGGGTTGTATATGGATTATGCTACGGAGGCTACAAAATGAAAAACACAACAGAGTTATCGCACCCAATCCTGAAAGGGGATTTGAAAGATTTTAGCAGGTGGGTTGTTTATGGAGGGTTCCAGCGGCAGCACCAGTCAGGGCGCGTTGATGAAACACATCTCGGCCATGATTTCATCTCTTATCTTGACACAAGAGGCGTGGAGCATTTCAACCTCCCTGTCGCAACCCCTGTGAGGGCAGTTGCAGATGGGCTTGTGCAGGCAGTTCTGAGAGGGCCTGAAACAAGCACATTAAGGGATTATGAATTGCTCCTGGTACTTCAGCACCAAGGGTTTGTCTCAGGATACGCCCATGTTGTCCCCCAGGTAAGTGTTGGCGACAGGGTAAGGAGAGGCCAGGTTATAGCAACCCTGTACGATTCATCCCAGCAATATCCAACTATAACGTTACCCACAAATCTGCACCTTGAGCTTGGGAGTGCCGCGGGGCTTAACGACAAGTATCCTTTCTTTGATAGCTATGTTGACCCTCTGGAAGTCCTGGCAGGGCTTCGGGAGATGTCAGTTGAGTCATGGCCGCCGTATGAACAGCTAAGAAAGGAGGCGAAAAGATAGGAGTGATTCCACATGGAGACCACCCTGGAAAATAAGCTGGATATTGATTTGCATACTGCGACCTCTGAACAGGTCTACAATGAGGTTGGCAGGATTTGGCAGGAGTTGGGAAAATTATTCGGCAGGGAGCGCCCCGGCAAGTTGCCATTTGTCGCTATCAATGACGGATCCGGCAACCCTGATATTGATTTTTACCCAGAGCCCCCTGTAACCACATCAGCAATGATTAGGGCGCATATTGACACCCAAAGAGCCGGTTCATATTATATTTCCGGCAATCACACGCTCATATTGAAGCGCGGTGATAGCTATGGCGCCCTGGTTGAGGAGGCCACCCACGCATTCCTATACCCGGAGAAGCCCATTGTTGAGGTTTCAGTTGATGAGCTTTTGTATTATACAGCAAAAGGCAAGATATGCAAGGCACTTTACAGGGTCCTGAAATCCCATGGCAAAACGGGTTTCCAGGTGAATACTGCAGAGTTCTTCCCGCCACTGGCAATCAAGGGAATCACAGGAGCCAGCAGGGAAGTGCGCTGGAATCGCCTGACCAGGTACAAAAAGAGGCAGTGGGACTCAAGGGAAGTTGTCCTCAAGAAACAGGTTGCCACCGGCAATTTCCTGGGCCATCTCCCCGCGCGGGCCTGCGATATCCTTGTGCAGAATTATGATGGGGATGTCAAGAGGCTTCTGCAGGAGCATCCACAGCTGCCTTACTTGGATGGCCAGCAGCTGTGGCGCAAGTACTGCCTGCCATTGCTGGTTTCTGGGAAGGTTGAAGGTGTACAAAAACCATGACATTAACCCAAAAAGTCCAGGAAGCGGAACTTGTCCATGATATTTGCTTTGGGACTGCGCCTGCTGAGTATATTTATGCTGAGATGGAAAAGATTTGGCATGAGGTGGCCGAGCTGTTCAGCGTGGGCAGCCCCGGGACTCCGCCAACACTGGTGATGTATAAGAACTCAAGCGAAATCAAGGCAGATATCTGGCCTGCCCTGAATGAGGATGGGGTGAGGTATGCCCTAAATGAGATTCAGCGCAGCCGCATTCTCACGGCCTTTTACGAAAAAACCCCGCACATGGTTTTCTTGGATAGGGACGAGGCTGACACTCCATCATTGGTTGAGGAGGTCACGCATTCCCTCATTGACCCGACAAGGTTCCCCACATCGCTTCCACTTAAGCAGTTGCGGGAGTTTTCCGGCCAGTACTTCCGCGGGCTCTATCAGGCGGCAAAGTCCCACATCCGTTCAAGAATGTTTCTGGTGGATATTTCCGAGTTCTTCCCGCCATTAGCTGAGCAGGCACTCCTTGATTATGCCAGCGGTTCAGAGTTGGTAAACCATGCGTGTTTGAGGAGGAGGCCTTTTCAAAATCTTCAGGCAGTCCACCACGACCGTTTAGCGGTCATTAATTTGCTTCACCACATTCCCCGGATTGCGGGCGAGAGGCTCGTTATGAATTATGAGTATGATGTGCAGAGATTGCTGCATGAGCATCCTGCGCTTACAAGCATGTCAGGGGAAGAGCTTTGGCACAACTATTGCATGCCTTTGCTGGTTACTGGAAAGGTTGAAGGAGAAGGGTCAAGATGACATTAACACAAAAGCTTCAGGAAGCGGAAAAGGCCCGTTCTGGTGCCTTAGTTGATGATGCTATTGAGGGGATTGACCTCAGGACAGCATCGGTAAGGCAGGTTTACTGTGAGATGGTGAGGGTTTGGCATGAGGTGGCGCAGCTTTTTGCACTCGGAAGTCCAGGAACTCTGCCGACACTGGCGATGTATGAGTTTGATGGCAAGAATGATCTCCGTGTTTATTTCTCCCCAGCAGCAGATGCTGAGGATGAGGAGTACACCAGGAATTTGATTCACAAGATGCAATCGCCCACTGCTGTTTATGATTCAGTCCCCCACATGGTGCTATTGAACAGATGCGCCGCTAGCCCAGAGGCCCTTGTTGAGGAGGTCACCCATTCCCTTATCAATCCTGAAATGTTCCGTACCTCACTCCCAATTGAGCAGCTGAAGGAATATTCGGGCAGATATTGCCTTGAGCTGTACAATGCAGCCAGGTCCCTTGGTAAGCCAAAGTCCTTCTATGTAATCATTTCCGAGTTCTTCCCCCCGATAGCACTCCAGTCGCTGCTTGGCAGGACAAACAATTCAGAGATGGATAACCCTGAGGAGTTTAGGAGAACCCATTTGCTAGGAACAGCAAGGCACAACCAATTTATGATAATTGACTGGCTAAACCACCTTCCCCAGGTTGCTGGAGAGAGGCTCGTGAGGAATTATGGAGGAGACGTGCACCGGTTGCTGCAGGAGCACCCTGAGCTTACAAGCCTGTCAGGGACAGAGCTTTGGTATAATTATTGCAGGCCTCTCCTGGTTTCAGGAAAGGTTGATGGTGATTGGATTAAGAGGTAGAACATGACGCTTGAAAAGAAAGTAAAGGATGCTGGAAAGAACGGGCAAGTCGCTCAATCTCTCAGCACTGATGAGATGCTGCAGGTAAAGCGGGATGTCGAGCGGGTGTGGAATGACATTGTCGCGATGTTCGGCATTAAGGACCCCCGGCCTATGCCCGCCCTGGCCTTGTACGAGATAAGCAAATCCGGAGAGCTGACTGTGAATTTCCTTCATGAAGTCCTTCCCTCTTATGGAGGGCTTGTCAAGCAGGTTTTCCCCAAGAGGTTTTTCCCCACCTCTTTCTATGATCCAGAGGCGAATGTGATATTCCTGGACATAAATAGGATTACCCCTGGTGTGGTGGTTGAGGAGGTCACCCACTCTCTAATTTTCAAAGAGGAATTGCCATTTGATGTCCCTGTTGATTGCCTCAGGGAATACTCCGGGAGATTCTTAAAGGATTTGTATGCAGCTGCGAAATCAAACGGGTGCACGAAGGGCTTTTCAGCGTGCATTGATGAGTTCTTCGCCCCGATTGTCGAGACTGCACTTCTCGGCAGGACCGATGACTCTGAGCAATGCGACATCTCCGAATTAACACGAAGGTACCCAATCTGGTCGGAAAACCGTCGCTCATGCAGGGCACTTGTGAATGACACGCTGGTTCACATCCCCCAGGTTGCTGGAGAGAGGCTCGTCAAGAATTACAATGGCGACATCAAGAGGCTGCTGCAGGACCATCCCGGCTTGTTGGCCATGTCATCTATTGAGATTTGGCACTATTACTGCGTGCCGCTGCTGGTTTTAGGAAAAGTTGATTGGGTTAAGAGGTAGACTATGTCATTATTACAAAGGCTTTTCGGAACAGAACCGGTTCAGTCAAGGTATATTAGATGTGAATATAGAAATGGGGTTTCACCTGATGATGCAAAGGTTCAGGGATATCTAAGGCAGCTTCAAAGGGTGCCTGAAAGCCTTCAGGAGATTATGGCTAAAGAGGGGGCTTACATTGTATTCTTTAATGGGCCTATGACAGACAACCCAGAATTAGCTCACAGAAAGGGAAAAGTTATCCCGCGGTGGGTGGAATTATATGGGGATAACGTATCTACATTTGACTACCTCTCCGGGATACATATCCCTAAACAAAAGGCAGTTCTTATGGGTATTCATGGAGTATATGTGCCTGGACGGCGAGATATTTTTTTACACGAATTGGGGCATAGCTTTGATGATTTAGTTGGGACTAGGATGCAGGGTATGTCCTTATCAGCCACAGATAAGGTTAAGGGTGCAATTCAGACTGAGCCGTTTGATATTGATTACTGTAATCACCCTCGTGAATATGTTGCGCAGACTTTTGCTGACTTGTGTTGGAATAGAGCCACGAGAAGAGAATTGAGGCAAAAGCATCCCCAGATTCACAAGCTGTTGTCGGAGATTGAGAAGAAGGCGGAATTGGCTAGAAAAGGTAGTTTGGAGCAAACAACATGACCTTACAACAAAAGGTTCCGGAAGCGGAACTGGTTCGCTCAGAATATATTAGATGCGAATTCCGTAGTGGCGCTAAGCTTAATGACGCAAAGGTGCAGAGATGCCTCAGGCAGCTTCAAAAGGTTCCGGAAAGCTTGCAGGAGATTATAGCCAAGGAGGGGGTTTACATTGTTTTTTTTGATGGTCCAATGACAGGCAATCCCGAGATGGCTCGCGAAAGGGGAAAACCAATCCCAGGGTGGGAGAAATGTTATGGTGGCAAATATACCTATGATCATCTCGATGGAATTTTTTTAATGTATGAAAAAGCAATCCTGATTGGTATCGATGGAGATTATGCGCCTGGGCCGAAGGACTTTTTTTTACATGAATTGGGGCACAGCTTTGATTATCTGGTTGGGGCTGAACTGTGTAGTGCTTCCTTATCTGCTACACATGAGGTTTCGGTTGCAGTTAGCTCTGAACCATTTGCTGGCGCCTATTTTAGTAAACCATACGAATATTTGGCGCAAGCCTTCCAAAGATACTACATAGATAAAATGAGTAACCGGGAATTGAGGAAAAAGCATCCCAGGATTCACAGGCTGTTGTATGAGATTGAGAAGAAAGCGGAATTGGCTAAAGTAGGTAGTTTGGGGCAAACAAGATGACACTGACACAAAAGGTTCAGGAAGCGGAACTGGTTCAATCTGGTATTAGGGCAGAGTCTTCGATTCTTCATGATATTGACTTCATGACTGCGCCTATTGAAGAGGTTTACGCTGAGATGGTCAGGGTTTGGCAAGAGGTTGTTGAACTTTTCGGGATAAAAAATCCCAGATCATTGCCTACCCTGTCCATGTTCGATATACCTTATTTCGATACATTCCAAGTTGACTTCTACCCAACGATCCATACCTCTATAAGGAAATATGCCTATGATGTTATCCGAGACCACATTCATTCTCCTGCATTTTATAACCTTAACTCACACATTGTCTTTTTAAATAGAAGCCAAGCTGGCTCACTCTCTTTTGTTGAGGAGGTGACACATTCTCTCATCTATACAGGCGAGTTACCATTAGCATTCCCGATTGAACAGTTAAGGGGATATTCGGGGGAATTCTTCCGGGGCTTGTATAAAACCGTAAAATCCCTTGGGTGGCCAAGATTCTTTAGTGTAGACACTGATGAATTCTTCCCACCAATTGCCCAACAGGCACTGCTGGGCGAAACAGATAATTTTGAATTGCAAAACCCCGCAGAATTGAAAGGAAAGCGGTTTTTCTTTCCAAAAGCCACCAGCTACGATAAGATAGTTATCAAAAGTTGGCTTACCCACTTACCCCAATTAGCAGGTGAGAGGCTAGTAAGGAGTTATGAAGGTGACGTTCAGAGGCTCATTCAGGAACACCCGAATCTCGCTGATATGGGTTGCACAAGCTTATGGTGTGATTACTGCCTTCCGTTGCTGGTTTCTGGGCAGTTTGAAGGTAGGCAAACAAGATGACATTAACCCAAAAGGTTCAGGAACTGGCTTTTTCAGATTATATTCAATGCGAGTACAGGCAGGGGGCTGGGCCTCGGGATGAGTTGGTGCAGAAATGTTTGCGGCAGCTGCAAAAGGTTCCTGAGCATTTGCAGCAGATTATGGCTTCCGAGGGGGCTTACATTGTGTTCTTCAATGGTCCAATGACAGACAACAGGGAAATGATACATCTTCGGGGGGTTACTCCCGAGGGAGGCATCACAACCTGGGACCATTACAGGGGAACCCATTGCGCTAAGACTAAGGCAATCCTTATTGGTGTTAACGGCCCCTATGGCAGGTTCAGGAATCCTTTCATGCATGAGCTTGGACATAGCTTCGATCTTAATGTTGGGATGTACCTTTTTGGGTACCGGTTGTCCAGGGTCAAGGGGGTTAAGGACGGAGTTTCAGTTGAACCATTCCTCCGCCCTCATCTAAACCATCAGAGGGAATACCTTGCAGAGGCTTTCAGGCTGTTCTATATCTCCCCGGAAACTAGGCAGAGGCTAATGGAGCGCCATAAAAAGGTATACACGGTTATCTCAGAGATTGAGAGGCGTGCAAGTATACAATTGCAGAAATGATAGGAAATAAAAAAAGTTAAATGAGTCTATTTCTTTGCGTCATAGACCTTTTGGTACAGGTCCCTTTCTATTTTCAAATTTGAGATGACAGGCTGCTGCAGGTCAAAATATGTGGTAATCCTCTTTACCAGGGAGAACCCGGCACGCTCCTTCTCAAGTTGGGCAATTTTTGTTTCCAGTTCAGTGACCTTGGCCAATGCGACTTCTGGTGAGGTGCTCTCGATTTGCTTTCTTCGCTCAGAGTCCAAATCGAAGTATTCTGCTATTGCTTTTGGGATTTCGTTTAGTTTCATTCCACGTAGGAAAACCTGGAGATTTAAATACCTTAGCTTAATTGTCTTTTTATAGTAGTAAAAATCCGGAAGATTTATAAAGGGGCGGTCTCTGAATTGGATTATGGATTTGACTTTTTTTGGCCCTGCAAAGCCATGCAAGGCAGGCCGTATAGCTGTTAATCCTCAAAAGGCATCAGAATATGAGGGTTGTCTTGAGGGCATTTTGGATAAGCTCTACTCTTTTGACCAATCAAGAGGTATTGCTGACCCTGTGGTAAAGGTGGTTTATCAAACCTTCCTGGGGACTGTGTTCCGGGCATTGACCGGGGAGAGATTGCCAGATTACCTGAACATTTGGCTGCTCCCTAAGGAAGAGTATATGCAAAAAATTATTGAGATGTTTGGAAGCGAGGAGGCATTCCGTCAGCATTCCGGGCGCGACCCTATGGGCATACAGGCGGTTAATATAGGCGGGGCCATGATATTTATGAGGGAAGAGAAAAACATGGGAATAGTTCCAGTCCTATTCCATGAAATAGGACACAGGATTTACCCAGATTCTGATGGCGAATATGAGCGTGAGCTTAGTGCAAATTATTTCATGTTCTTGGCTATGAAAAAAATTAGCACAGAGCTTTCTCCGCACGGGTTTATAATCTCGATGGATGGCTTTTCAGCGGATTTTCACAATGAAGAGCGCAGAAGGGCTTATGATGATGCCAAGAGGCTGGTTGAGACTGGCACGCCTTACGTGCCGAAGGTGCGAAAATGATGCCGGTGCTCGCTTCTGTGCCCTCTAGATAATTCTATTTTCGGGCTTTAAACCATTATATAGTGGTAAAAATACAGAAAATTTATAAATCTATAATTAATCTCACACATCATGGCAGACATGATTAAAGTCCCAAGAAAGGTTACAGGGATAAGATTCCCTGGTGCACACACATCAGATATTGTCGCAGGGTATTCCCCTGAGGAATTATTCCACCAGATTTCCGATGGCTGGTTTGTTCGTGATGAGAGGCAGTTCAAGGCCACAAGAAACCCTTTCTTCCAGGGGCATCTTGACCCTGTCAATGTCCAGATGATTATTGGGTTAGACGATATTGCCCGAGATTATGTTTTCCACCAGTCCCTGAGGACAGAGGCAAGAAGGAATGATTGGGGCCGTGGCAATGTCCTTGGCGGGTTATATGTCCTGACCCAGGCAGATATTGAATCTCGCCTTGGAAACAATAATGTTACGGTTGGGGAAGTCAACCATCCCCTCCAGGCAGGGACATTATTGTTGACGGTAAGTAAAAATCAGGTGCTGAAACCCGGAGCAAAGGTTGTTTGCACAGCCCATGCAGGGGACTGCTTTTTCGATTACCAGCTGCTCCATGAGGTCAAGGGCGACCTTGTTAAGGTTGAGGGGATGGATTTCGGCGCCTATTCACTTTTAGGAAGGCCAATAAGGATTATGAAAGTGGAATACACGCAGGAAAGAAGAGAATAAGCCCCTTCAAATTATATTCCTAAATCTAAGAATACAATCCTTGAAAAAAAATCAAAACATCTTTTTCAGGAGAGGTATCGCAAAGATAATGGCAATGATCAGGTACCAATACCATGCAAACCCCAGCACGAAATTCCTAAATCCTGGCCAGGCAGTTATCAAGAAAAGCGTGCAGAAAAACACATCCAGTTTCAGCAGCGAAAAATCATACCACTTCGCTTTTTTGACAAATTTTCCCGCCAATTTTGCTAGACTCATTTTAATCACCTCAATTATTTCTTGCAGGCCTCGGCAATCACAGCATCCTGCCCTTCGTTGTTGCCAAACATCTGGTTCAGCACCTTGTCATTCAGGTTCTCCTTGTTGAAATAGCAGTCTGCTGCAGTCACGTTACCGAACACCATTGTGAAATGGCATTTCTCATTCACAAACCCGAGCATTGAGACCTTCACTGATTGGTTACCTGCGCTCATTGTAACGTAAGCAGGAGTGCATGAGTGAAAGTTTTGGCCCAGGCATGCAATGTCATTGCATTTTATCGGCCCTGATTGCTGGATTTGAATTGAAGTAGTAGTCTGCGTTCCCTTTTGGGCGCATCCCGCCAAAAACAATATAACCACCAGAACGGATATGATTGATGTAAATATTTTACTCATGTAAGTCACCTCTCTTGCTAATTATTATTACCATATATATAT
>CAIWSB010000054.1 GCA_903915225.1 uncultured Candidatus Woesearchaeota archaeon | reverse complement strand
TGCTGGCGCTTGTGCTCAAAATAATAATCATAAAAATCAAAAGGCCCGCTGGTTATAGGGTGATCGACATCCAGAAGCCAATACTTTGGTTTGTACTCACCAATAAATTTTTTTACTGTTTTGTCGTCAAGAATTCTGAGAGTTTCAAGTGCATGCGAGGTTATGAAACCGTCTTGGCAAACCATGACTGGCAGCTTTACTGTTTCAGCAAGCTTGACAGCCAATATGTTGTTCTCATAAACCTCTTCAGCATTCTCAGAGTACAACTGAATCCAGCCAGAGTCCCTTGTGCCCATTGTATCCGAATGGTCACAGTGGATGTTAATCGGCCCGGAGAGGGCCCTGTTTACAACGTTCATCACAATCGGTAGCCTGTTTGATGCAGCAATGTAAACAATCTCCCACATCAGGGCAAGCCCTTGGGAGGATGTTGCAGTCATCACGCGCCCACCGGCAGCAGATGCGCCCACAGCAGCGCTCATAGCAGAATGCTCGGATTCTGTGGAAATGAACTCCGTATTAACCATGCCGTTTGCAATAAACTCTGCAAACTTATGCATAATAGGCGTTTGTGGGGTTATTGGATAAGCAGGAACAACATCGGGGTTTACCTGGCGCATGGCTTCTGCAGCTGCATCTGCTCCGGTCATGACAACCTTAGGCCTTTCCATTTACACACTCCTTTTTCATAGTGATTGCTTTCACAGGGCACTCAGCAGCGCAAATCCCGCAGCCTTTACAGAAATTTAAGTCAATCCCTTGCATCTTCCCCCCTTTTACCGGAATTGCACCTTCGGGGCACATGAAGTGGCATTTTAGGCAGTTGATGCATTTATCCTTGCTCCATTCCGGAGTTAATGTCCTCCAGTCAGCTGTCTTGAAAGCAACAGAATTGCCTGCTTCCAAAATCAGGCCGCCTTCAGGGAGGTTTTTCCAGGACTTGCCTTTCATGCCTCAACCACCTCTTTGAAAGCCTGCTCCATGGCCTTCAGGTTTGCCTGAATTATCTCGGGCTTAAGCTTCGATGAGAAATCTTTTTTGAATGCCTCTTCCAATTGCTTGAGGCTGAAAACCCCTGACACCTTGCTCAAAGCCCCCAGTATTGGCATGTTGGGGATGTCCTTCTTGAACGCCTTAATCGCAATACCAGTCGCATCAGAAACAAATACTTTACAGCAGGAGAAACGTTTCTTCAAAGCAGGGCTCAGCTTTGGTGTGTTTATTATCAAAAACCCAGTTTTTTTAAGCCCTTCGCAAACATCAATCTCTTCTGCCAAAGACTCATCTATTACAACAACAATATCTGGATTGGAAATACCAGAGTGAATTTGAATTGGTTCATCAGAAATCCTTGTGTATGCAAAGACCGGCGCTCCCTCTCGCTCGGGTCCAAATTCGGGGAAAGCCTGCACGTCCTTGCCCATCTGGAATGCAGCCTCAGCTGCAAGGTAGGCGGCTGTTTTGCCTCCCTGGCCCCCACGGCCTATGAACTTAATCTCAATCATCTCTTTTCGCACAACATTTCTGAACAAGAAGTCCAATATAAATCTTTTGATAAGAAGGGTGCCAATTTTTATTTCAATAGTAACTTTTTTATACTCACAACTCAAAAAAGAAATGGTTATGTTTGAAAAGAGGGTGAATAGTGTATACAATAAAATTGCTATCTTGGCAATACTTATTGTCCTTCTTCTTGTCACATGGCCCCTTATTATTAATCTTGACAAGATTTTGCTACCTTTTGTTAGCAGGGATTACCGCGGGAACGAAATCTTCAATGAGCTTTCAAACCTGCACAACGCAAAAGAGGCTTTCGTAAATGGGGAAATCGCAGAGACAATAAAAAAGGACTGGGCTGGCTCCCAAACATACTATATAATCGGAATGTTAATTGGAGGCATGTTTGGGATTGAAGAGATCTTTTTTTATAATCTCTTCTTCCTTTTTTCTTTGTTCCTTGCTGGTGCATTTATGTATCTGCTAATGAAAGAACTGTCAAAAGATCCATTAGCCTCAATTCTAAGCTC
>CAIWSB010000053.1 GCA_903915225.1 uncultured Candidatus Woesearchaeota archaeon | reverse complement strand
GATTGAAACACGGGGGGGTGGAAAAGATGCCTGAAAGGGTTGAAACCATTAAGTGCGACTGCAAGAACGGAGTTCTCGAAGAGGTTGTTAAAACAGAATGGAATAAAGAGGCCAGAGGAGATTCACCGCTGGATCCTCCTGCAAAAAGTTTCAGGACAGTAGTGTATCAATGTGATGCATGCGACGAGATATATTACCAAATCGAAACCCCAGATTTTCCCAAGCATAGCCCTATTGAAGTGAGGGTAACAGACGCGTGTGGAAATGACATCACAGCAGCTGGCAACAAACCTTACTGGGAAGAGATGTATAATTGCTTTAGGAGATATGATGGCCCATTGACTATCACAGCAATTAAACAGAAGCTGGAAGGTAAGTTCGGGTATTTTCCGTTAGAGGATTTGTAGGTCCATGTTGTGACATCGAAAAAAATTGGGGGTGGAAATTATTCCAAAACAGCCTATAAAGATTATGCAGTGGGATTGCGATTGCGGGCAAAACGGGCTTGAGGTTCTTGTCAAGACCCGAAGAGAAGAAGCGCCAGTTCATGATAGAGATGATCGTAAGGGTCTTTATGTGTCTATTTTCTACATTTGCCGGGATTGCGGTGAGATTTACCTCGAAAATTACTATTCACCTTACTTTAGATTGAGGATGAATCGGCTTAGGAGCCATCCTGAAGAGTATAAAGGCATTTTCACAGTTGACCAGATTTTGGAGTGTGCCCCAAAAGTCCAGGGATGGTATGACCTGGGCGCAGAAGGTGGCTTTTACACAAAATATTGGTTAAAGAAAACAAAGACACAAGGAGGAGGGAATAAACCTTCTGTCAAGTCCCCTTGCTGATAAAGAAGAAAAAGTTACCGCAATTTCTTCCCTTCTGGATGTATTTATGGTTCACTCTTTCTTCTTCCCTTTGATTCTTCTCCTTGTGATTAATGTTATGACAAGCAGTACTACCAGCCAAAGGAACCAGTAGTCAATGAAGAATGCCTTCAATATGGGTTTCTGCTGGACTGTGAATATTACTGTTGTCGTATCCTGTAATTCCTTTCCTTGAGCATCCTTAAAATCCAAAAGCAGGTCTAGTCCATATTTGCCAGGGGTTGCATCCTTGTCTGTATCTATTGTGAGCTGTATTGGAGTGCTCTGTCCTGGCTCAAGCAAATCCACGTATTTCACGCTGCCATCTGTGGAGAATGGGAATTGGGGCAAAAGCTTGACTTTTATCTCGCGGGCAGCATCTGTGCCTGAGTTTTTCAGCGTGATATGCACTGTCCTTGAATTCTCATTCTGGTACAAGACTTCAGAGCCGTCAGATGCATCGAACAAAGCTTTCTTTTTCACATGGAATAAAAAAGTGAAATCTTTTACCTGTGATACTAGATTCTCATCCTTGTACTGCACTTCAAGATATAGCTTGTAATCCTTCGCATCTGCATCTTTAGGAACATCTATTGAGAAATCTGCAGTCTTGCCCTGCTTTGAGTCAAGCAAACCTAAAGAGCTGAAGGATTTGGCCCAGTTAGCAACCAAAGGAGAGTCTGCCTTAATTGCAGCTGTCACAGACTGTGCCTGGAAAGAGCCGTCATTCTCTATATTAATAGTTACAGTTGCTGTATCTCCCGCATACACATCGAGTGGATTAGAGCTTGCGATATACGCATTTAACTCCGGTGCACCCTCCACAAACACATTGATTATGCTGCTACTTGAGAACTGAGCAAGGGTTGGCGTATCAAAATTATTTGCGACTACCAGCTGATATGTTCCACCTGTTGCTGTGGGGTCTATCCTCATTGGAAAATCCACTGTTTTTGATCCTGAGCAAAGCTCTGCTGTTGTGATGCTGCTGACTCCTCGTATTATGAACGGAAAGCTGGCCTGCAGACTCGTGACCATATTCTCCGCGCAGGTATCTGGCTCTGCATTTATGAGTCTCAATGAAAGTGTGAAATCATTTCCAACAGTAGCGTTTCCCCCAGTTATGCTGAAATCCGAAACAACCACATTGGCTTTTATTGCTGCTTGTACAGGAAATATACACAGGATCAATATCACCAAAAATAGCATTTGTTTTTTCATTTTAATCTTCACCTTTATTCAATATCCCTCTTGAAAACCATAAATAATATGCCCACTACGCATACCATAAAAACAAAAAGTATGAGGAGAGGGTAGGTAATCATACTGATTGAGAAACCCTTTATCATAACGCTACGCAACGCATCACCGCCATAGGTTACTGGAAGGAATTTTGCAAGTGTCTGTAAGAATTTAGGCATGGCTTGCAGCGGAAAAAATGCACCAGACAGGAACATGGTAGGCATGCTCACAATCATTGCTATAGCAGAGAACTGCTGCTCAGTTTTTACCAGGCTTGAGATTATCATCCCGATTGAAGTGGAGACAATTGCGAAAACAAGTATAACCAATCCTATTAATAACGGGCTGCCTTCAATCTTTATCTTAAATAGCAGCATTGATACCATAATAATGAATGCAGACCTAAAAACTTCAAACACAGAATAGAATGACAACGTTCCTAAGATTATCGTGGCATTGGAGGTGGGGGTTAGGAAGACTCTTGTAAGGGAGCCATCCCTCTTTTCACCGGCAACAGCTCTTGCCATCCCCATGACAGCACCCTGAAATATAGTCAGCGCTATTATTGCAGGAATAACGAAATCAATGGTTCGCTTGCCAGTTCCATAGGCTGGCTTTTCCTCATACACTAAAGGTCTTAAAATATTTTCTGCATTGGAATGGGTAAACACATTGATTGTGCTAATTGGGGTTATAACATTGGCTTGAAGTGCCTCAAGACCTTGGGCAGAATTTACTTGCTTATCTGCCTGCCTAGCCATCATTGTTGCCGCAACAATATTTGCTTCAGCTGAGCTGACGAGAGCAGAGGATTGCTTAAGCATTGCGCTCTGGGATTTTAAAAGGCCAGTGCCTGGTGATTCGAAGATAAAGGTGTTGGTCCCATTCATTTCGGTTTTGAGTGTTGGGATGTACACAAAAGGGGGGCTTAAGGAAGCAGTTAGAGCTTGTGAGTAATCATCAGTTATTTTTTTTGATTGGGCTAAGCTGGCGTCGCTTGCACTTAATGTTGAGGCTATATGCCCATACTGGTTTATCTGAAAGGAATTGTAATTCTGAAGCTTCTGTGCAGCCAAGCCCACTGACTGCTGAAAAGAGGTGAGCTTTTGCATACTTGTTTCAGAAGAAATTTTATCTACTATTGCAATTAGGGTTTGCTTTGCTGTTGCGCCCACAGCTGAATCAGATTCGTCCACTATTACTGTAATGCCTGCCTGAATATTATTGCTAATATCTTCACTGAGATGGGGAGGAATCTCAATTATCACCCTAACCTTGTTGCTATCAAGCAATTCCCTGGCCTCCCCTTCTGTACTTACAAGATGGCTAATGGAAAAGATATTGCTATTTGCGATTTCCTGCTGTATTTCCTGTGAGATATGGGAATTATCATAGCTGATTATTGCCGTGGAGATATGTTTTGGGACGTTGCCTGAAATATATCCAAAAACGAGAATCATCACAATAGGGAATACAAGCAACGGTATTATCCTTATCTTATCACGAGTCATAACAATAAAATTCTTTTGTGCAATCGCAAAGAGCTTCTTAAAATCAATAAGCTTCTCTTTTTCCTGATTTGGCTTTGACACACCCATCTTTAGTCCCTCAGTTCCTCTTTTGTCAGCTGGATAAATACTTCTTCAAGTGTGGGTTCCTTAAAGCGAATCTCCAGCAATTTTTGATGTTTCTTGTGCAGAAACTCGCTTAATTTATGGAATACGTCATCCTTTTCCTTCACTGTAACAATAATCAATGGGCCAGATATTTCCACAGATGTTATATAAGGCAATTCTTTAAGTTCAGAGATTATCTCCTTGCTAGGAGAGTCTATTTCAATCTCAATCTTGTGAAATTTGGATATCATATGCTTTAGCTCTTCGCTTGTCCCTTCGGCTATTATTTTTCCAGCATCCATTATGGAAATCCTGTCACAAATCTTCTCCGCTTCTTCCATATCATGGGTGGTATAAATAATGGTTATTCCATGCTTGTTCAGGTCTTTAGTGAGATTGCGCATGGCAATCCTGCTCTGGGGGTCTAATCCCGTGGTAGGCTCATCCATGAAAAGAATCTTAGGGTTTGACATTATCCCTGCTGCCAAAGACAACCTCTGCTTCATACCCCCAGAGAATATGTCTGCAATCCTATCACGATGGTCATAGAGATCAATTATCTTTAACAGATATTCAGAGCGTTCCTTAATCTGCGAGGGATTCATGCCATACAATTTTCCAATATACGCGAGATTCTCTTTAGCAGTGAGTTCAGGGAATAAGGAGAAGAGCTGCGGAACAACACCGATTATGGCCCTTATATTGACTCCTCTTGTAGTCAGGTCATGGCCCGAGATTATTGCTGTGCCTGAAGTTGGCCTTATTAGTGTGGTGAGCATGCTAATTGTGGTGGTCTTGCCTGCGCCGTTAGGACCCAAGAAGCCAAATATCTCCCCCTCCTGGACTTTTAGGTTTATATGGTCTACAGCTGTAAAATTCCCGAATTTCTTAGTAAGATTCTTTATCTCAATTATATTTTTCATTTTAGCTTCTTCAGGTCTGAGATGCTCTTCTTAAGCGCCTTAATCACAAGGCTTTTCTTTGAAGGGTTAATTGCGAACACAAGCTCTTTGATATCCAGTAAATATTCCCCATAGTTTGCTATATGCTCTCCAAAAATATCTGTCAGAAGATTCCTGAAGATCATTAGTTTTTCCCTTGTCCCGGGATCATACTTATGGATGTTGGTCAGTATCCCCTTGCCTTTTTTTGTAAGCTCAAACGTTTTTTTAGAGCGTTTACCAAGTTTTTTGACCTTAATGATGGAATTTTCTTCCATATGTGTGATTATAGGGTATAATGTACCTTTGCTGGGAATCCATTTC
>CAIWSB010000052.1 GCA_903915225.1 uncultured Candidatus Woesearchaeota archaeon | reverse complement strand
CATCATGGAGCTGTGCGAGAAGCTCGATGCCAGCGAGATTATCAGCATTGAGGGTGTAGGCGCTCCAGAGGAAGAAATAGACCTGGATGTCCCTGATGGCTCTGTTTTCTACTATTCAAATGATTCGGCAATTGAAAGCAAGATGAAGGGTCTCAAAATTGACAAGCTGCAGGATGGGATAATAATGGGCATCACCTCTGCTCTTATCACCAAGACCAAGGGGCTGCCAATGATATGCTTCTTTGCAAAGACCCATTCAAAGCTGCCGGACAGCAAGGCTGCTGCTGAGATTATCAAAGCCCTGGACAAATATATCGGGCTAAAGGTGGATTACCACCCATTAATCAGGCGGGCTGAGGAGTTTGAGTCCAAAATCAGGGGTATCCTATCAAAGAGTAAGGAAGCCAACGAGCTCCATGACGCGAAAAGGCTGGATTATTTCGGGTAAAGCAGGATCTTTCTACAAATTATGACCGAGAAGATTCTTTTTCCAAGGGAAACAGTCATCAAAACTAACTTCTTTAATATCGGCCAGGACTGGGAGGTTCCAATCCCCGGATTTTTCATCATCGCCCCTTTGCGGAAGATTAAGTCTATCTCAGAATTTACAGAAGAAGAGGCAAATGAATTCATCAAGCTCCTCCGCAAAGTCAGGGATGGGATGCGTGAGGTTCTCAAAATTGAGGAGGTATACTTATTCCAAAATGAGGATAGCCAAAGCGGGTTTCATTTCTGGGTATTTCCCCGCCATCTTTGGATGGAAAAATTTGGAAGGCGAATCCAGTCCGTTAGGCCAATAATAGACTATGCAAAAGAGAATATGCTAAGCGATGAGGTTTTTAATAAAGTTAAGGATCACGTCAAAAAGATGAAGGAGTATATGTCTGATTTCTCTAAATAACCCGTTTTGGAAAGGTAAACATAACCTTTATTAATATCACAAAAATTATTTTATTATGATCTCAAGGGATATCTTACAAAATAAATTCAAGATATTCATATTTCTCTCGCTGTTTATTTTATTGGTAGAGATAGCAGGCGGTTTATTCACAAACAGCCTGGCATTGCTGAGTGATGCTGGCCATGTTCTCGTAGACCTGCTGGCCCTTTTACTGGCATATTTTTCAATGGGGATTGCAAAAAAGGCCGCAACCAATAGATACACATTTGGATATTACAGGGTAGAGATATTTTCAGCAATAATAAATGGTATTGTACTTATTTTTGTGACGCTCTTTATTTTTTACCAATCATATGTCCGGTTCTTGACACCCCAGCCTATTAAACGGTTTGAAATGCTTGTGATTGCAGTCATTGGTCTCCTCGCAAATCTCTATGTTGTAATAAAAATGCAACGGTATGAAAAGGGGAACCTGAATGTGAAAGGGGCATATCTCCACGTATTAACAGATACCCTCTCTTCTGTGGGCGTTGTCATTGCCAGCGGGCTGATTATTTTCACCGGTAATTACATCTTTGACCCGATAATCAGTGCAATCATTGGGCTATTTATTTTAGTAAGCTCTTTGCGTTTGATAAAAGAGTCGACCAATATTCTCATGGAAGCAGCTCCTCAGGATATTGACATAGAAAAATTATCAAAAGATATTCAAAAAATAAAAGGTGTCAAAGAGGTTCATGATCTTCATGTCTGGTCAATCTCTTCGGATATCTATTCGCTCAATTCTCATCTATTAATAGAAAAAAAGGATATGAAATCAATGAATAAAATCCTATCCAACATAAATGAGATGGTCAAATCAAAATATAACATAACCCACACAGTAATACAATCCGAATGTGAAAGTTGCATAGATGGCGAATGCAAACATAACCATTAATTGAATTCTTCTCAGAATAAAGCATAAATAAAAGCAGAGAGAGTGCTGCTTTGGCTGGCGATAATCAAGGCACTAACAAGGATTAGAACAACAATAGTTGGGATGAGCCACCAGGCTTTCCTCTTCCAAAGGAACTGCAATGTTTCGCCAACCATTGTCCTATTTTTTGCCATTATTCTCATCAGCCAGCAGGAAGTATTTAAATCTTTTGAGCCAAATCTTTGGCCATTGCCTCTCCAAGCTTCCTGGTAAAAATCCCAGAAGGATGCCCATCCTCAGCATAAAGGAGGTTTAAATTATCCTGGAACTCTTTAACAATGTTCGCATAGTAATTCGGGAGCGCATCAAAGCCAAGGCTTATTTTGTCGTAGAATTTTGTTTGATTCTCTTTGTAAACCCAAGGGTAAACAATAAGCCTAATACCCTGTGAATTCAAGGATTTCTCAAAAGCCTTGAGGCGTTCAATATCATTCTCCAAAAATGACTCGTAATTCGTTTCCTGAGTTTTTTGCCTTAAAAGCTCAAGCCGGGCCTTAATGAAAGCCACAAAGCTGCTTTTGGAAAGGATTCTGGAGAAAAATCCTCTGGTTTGGTCCCCAGTTTGTCTTATGATGTCACCTTCTATAAGGCAGACTATAACAAGTTTGGGCTTGTAGGAGGCAAATTTTAGGTTATAGAGCGAAACCATCTGGCCAACTCCATAGCCTGGCACGCCGCCATTAACCACATTATAATCCAAGCCGAGTTTTTTTAGCTCTCTCGCCAGGCTCATGGCTAGTGTGTCATTATCGCCAATTGCGTAACCAAATGTGAACGAGTCACCAAGGAGCAAAATAGTGGGATTTTTGGAGTCAATTAACGGGCCTCTAAAGCCTCCTGAGTTGATTGAAGCAATCTTGCCATTGGGATAAGTGAATCCAGCCTGGTTAGGTTTTAAAACCCACAGGTTGCCAACGTAATCGTACCTTATTTGGCCGCCATAATAAATCCTGAAGAAAACTTCGAAGGCAATAAGAATCAGGATGATCGCTGAAAGGCTTATCAGAAGGTTTCCAAGTAATCTTTTGAATCCACACTTCCTTTTGGGCTTTTTTGGTGCCGTCCTACTCTTTTGCATCTATTTCGCTGTCCCACATATCCCGAGGATTATCCTCTCTTTTTATTAGGAAATTGCCCATAACAAGGCAGTCTATGCCTGTGCCCATCATGCACTTGTACGCATCATCCGGGCTGCAAACAATTGGTTCCCCCCGAATATTAAATGAAGTATTGATGAGAATAGGAATCCCAGAGAGTTTACCGAATTCTTTTATTAGGTCATAATAAAGCGGGTTTTGGCCTCTCCGAATGGTTTGGAGCCTTCCTGAGCCGTCAACGTGAGTTACAGCAGGGATTTTTTCCCGCCATTGCTCTTTGATTGGATAAACCATAAGCATAAAATCCGTGGGTCCTGGTATGGGCTCATCACACTCAAAATAAGCTGTGGCATCTTCTACGCAAACAACAGGGGCAAATGGCCTGAATTTTTCCCTATGCTTGACCTTTAGGTTAAGAATGTCCTGCATTTGTGGGTTGCAAGGGTTGGACAGTATGCTCCTTGCACCGAGCGCTCGTGGCCCAAACTCCATCCGGCCCTGGAACCAACCCACAACCTTGTTCTGGTGAATCAGGCTTGCAGTTTTACTCACCAGTTCCTTTTCATCTTTAAATTTAGTGTACGTTATACCTTTCCCATCCAGGAAAGCCTTAATCTCATCTGTAGGGAATTCGGGACCAAGATAGGCATCCTCAAACACAAAATTGCGTTTTTTGCGGAGAATAATGTTATTGGCAAAAAAGGCAGCTCCAAGACTCCCGCCTGCGTCGCCGGATGCAGGCTGTACCCAGAGGTTTTTGAATGGTGTTTTTTTAAGGATTTTTCCATTGAAAACGCTGTTTAGCCCAACACCACCGGCAATCACCAGGTTTTCACATCTTGTTTCATTGTAAACATGATTCAGAATACCTATAAGAGCCTCTTCAGTTATTATTTGCAATGCAGCCGCAATGTCTTTATGGCGCAGGGTCATCTGTGCGCCACGCCACTCAACAGGCCCGCCCAACAAATCACATAGCTTTTTAGAAGGCATCCTATCCTTGTAATGGTAAGCAAAGTAGGACATATCCATGGCAAAGCTGCCATCAGGCCTTAGGTCTATTACTTTCTTGAGTTTCTGATAATATAAATTGGTGGTGGCGTCCATATTGCCCCAGGCACTCAGCCCCATAACCTTGTACTCAGAGTTGTTAACACTAAAGCCCAAATAAGCAGTTATTGTGCTGTAAAGCAGGCCGATTGAATGGGGAAAGCGTATCTCCTTCATGAGTAGGATACTATTCCCATCCCCCATCCCATAGGAAGTGGTTGTCCATTCCCCAACGCCATCAACTGTTAGGATGGCAGCTCGTTCAAAGGGGCTCACAAGAAAAGCACTGGCTGCATGGGCCATGTGATGCTCAACAAATAGCACATCACCTTTGTATTTCAGCTTGTGCCTAATGGTTGAGATTATCCTAAGTTTTTGATTTAACCAGGAAGGCATTGAGCTCAAAAAAGTCTTGAAGCTCAGCGGAAAACTCTCCAGATGCTGGGAAAGCACCCTCTCAAATTTGAGGAATGGTTTTTCATAGAATGCAATATATTTAATGTCCCGAATAGTAATTCCCTGGCTCGCAAGGCAATATTTAATGGCATTTATCGGGAATGAGGTGTCATGCTTCTTCCTCGTGAATCGCTCCTCCTCTGCAGCAGCAACTAGCTTGCCATCATTAAGCAATGCAGCTGAGGCATCATGGTAGTAGCAGCCCACCCCGAGAATATACATTCATTTCACCTTTAAGAGCAACAACATAAGCGCTTTCTGCGTATTGAGCCTGTTTTCAGCCTGGTCAAACACAATGCTCTGAGGGCCATCAATAACCTCTGGAGTCTGCTCCATATCCCTCATGGCAGGGAGGCAATTCATGAATACTGCATCAGGCTTTGCATGGGCCATTAGCTTGCTGTTCACCTGGTAAGGCTTGAATATCTTCACACGCTTCTCATTCTGGTCAACAGGGATATGGTAAGACATCCAGGAGTCTGTGTAAACAACATCAGCTTCCTTGACAGCCTCTTCCGCAGAGTTGGTCAGCACAACTTTAGAACCGGAAACCTTGGCAAACCTTTTTGCCTCCTCTAATACCTTTGAATTTGGTTCATAGGCCTTGCCCTTTGGGCAGGCCAAAGATATATCCATCCCAACAAGAGTGCATCCGTGCAATAATGAATGCGTTACGTTGTTGTTTGAATCCCCCAAATAGGCCAACTTGATGCCAATTAGCTTACCTTTCTTCTCCCTAATGGTTTGAAGGTCTCCCAAAATCTGGCAGGGGTGTGAGAAGTCTGTGAGTGCATTTATCACAGGAACTGAGGCGTTCTGAGCGAGCTCGATGAGTTGCTCATGGGAGAACATCCTGGCCATTATTATGTCAACATATCTTGATGCAGTTTTGGCTGTATCTGCAACAGATTCCTTCTTACCCATAGGAGATGAAGCAATATCATAGTATATCGCATGCCCCCCCATCTGTGTCATCCCAACCTCGAAGCTTAACCTGGTTCTGAGGGAGGGTTTTTCAAAAATCATAAGAAGGGTTTTTTCTTTCAGGGAAACGGAAAACCTGTTAGGATTTGCCTTTATTTGGTCTGCTAAGTCCAATATCGCTATTATTTCATTCCTTGTGAGTTGGCTAATGTCTATAAGGTCTTTTTCCATTTTTTCACCTCAAAATTGCCTGTAATAATCCTCAGTTTGCTTTCTGGTAAGATTTAAGGGAGCCCAATAGCTGTCCTTCTTGTTAAAATCCAGAAAATGCTTTTTGAAAACCCTGGCCACAATTGCAGTCAAGCCTGCGCCAAAAAAGTAGACTAAAGCAAGCAAAACTGAGTTAACAATATTTGCGATAGTCAAATTAAATTCCTTAAAGCCACTGAAAAAACCATTGAAAAAGGATTTCATTTCAGGAGTCTCCCTATTAAAGTTCCTAGCAAGGCAAGTATAATCGTTAGGCCTAAAACATGAAAATAAGCCCAATTTTCTGGGAGCTTATGCAGCAATTGTAAAATGAAATACAAAATTGTTGTGAATAGAAAGAAACCAGATAAGTAGCCCAAAAACCTGCCAACTCTTGTCGGGATTTTCCCACCCTTTTTCTCCATAGGCAAGCCTTTTGGGACGGGGATATATAAAATTTATGTTACCTAGACAAGCTTCATGTTATCGAGCATTATTACATTTAGCCTTTTTGTGAGTGCATCCACTACATTATCAAGTATCTTACACACAACCTCACTCTTCAATCCGGTATTGGCTGCCACTACTTCCTTATTACCAATAAATTGAAGGTTTTATCCACCCGTAAATTTTAGTTACTTAATGGTAGTAAAACTACGAAAAGTATTTAAAGGAGCAATTCCTTTTTATTCCAAATGGCACAAAAAAAAGAGATAAAAGGTGAAATCTTCTGCAATCTTGAGCATATTGTTCAATTAGAGCCTAAGCGTATGTCAATGGGAGTTAGACCCTCAGGAAATTTGCATCTTGGCTCTTTCACAACCCTTTTACTCTCACTTTATGCACTCAGCCAAGTAAAGGGTGCAACACTAGATCTTGAAGTTATGGACCTTGATTTTGATCTCCAGCGTGGAAGGGTTGCTAAGCCGTATTATAATGAAACAATCGGCGATGAGAAAACTGGTGAAACAAGATTGGTTGGGGATGAGTTGGTTCGCCAGCTCGAAGAGGCAATCAAAGTGGTCGAAAGGCTTTTGGGTGAGACCGTCCGCGATAGGATTGACTTAAGGAAATTCTCAGAGGTTTACAGGAATCCAGCTATGACTGAGACTTTTGCACACTTAATCCTTAATCCATTGTCAAGGGCTCAGATAAAACATGCAATTTTTGATGGGAAAGGCAATCGGTTTGACGTTCCTCTTTATCCAATTTGCCCTGATTGCGGGATGTCAGGTGCTACTCAACCAAGAGTAATCATAGAGACTAAAGAACTCGAGACTAGATGTTTTAATCCAGATTGTTCCACTGACGTTTACAGGGTCAGTCTTCTTGATCCTGGTGCTTATAATATTCATTACTTTATTGACCCAATAAGGGACTCTGTGAAATGCAAAAACCATCCTGTTTCAGATTTGCATATTTTCGGTGGCGATTATGGTATCCAGGGTGGACAGAAAAAGCTAACTAAAGCAGAAAGAATTAGGGTTATTTACAACCAAGCATCAAACACTCCTCCTGCAATTTTTATCGGACCGGAGATTACAATTGGCCAGTTAAAAATGAGCAAATCCACGGGCATTGGAGTTGATTGGAAAAATGTTGCACTATTAAGGGAATATGTGGATTTAATTTTAACCTTTGTTTCTTCTGTCGAAAGCGATCAGCCCAGCAGGCTGGATTATCTTAAGATTCAAGAAAGGCTTGGGGTTTGAGCTCACTTTTCGTTAATTTTGAAAAAAAGTTGTTTTTTATCAAATTTTTTCTATTAAAACT
>CAIWSB010000051.1 GCA_903915225.1 uncultured Candidatus Woesearchaeota archaeon | reverse complement strand
TATCTCCTTAACGTTTCTGACCATTGCACCAACAAATGTAATTACTACTGTGAGCCGCAGTTCAATAAGTGGCTTAGTGATACAGTTCCTGAAGGACTAAACATCCTGAGCGAGCCTGTAAAAACTGGAGAGCAAATTGATACTGAAAAGTTTGATTTTGCAGGCAAGTCCGGATGCTGCCCCTCATCCTGGTGCTGGAATGGAACAAAGTGCATTGAAAACCAGATCGATGAGCCGCTGAATATTTACGTGCTCAATGATTCTACAAAAAAGGAGCACCGCTGCCAGGATGGCAACTGGGTTGATGCGAAACAAGCTATCAGCTGGGGTGGCAGGTTTAAAGGCTATTGCCCTAACAAGGACAGCCAGTGCCTTGTTGGCAACTTTACCTACGCCAGCAACAACAAGCCTGATTTATATTTTACAAACAAAAAGCCGCAGTGCATTGGCCCGGGACAATATATTTTTGACTATTATTGCGGGAACCATTCCAAATGGATTTCAAGAACATCGCTGTTGGCCGCAAAGATGCTTGAGCTGGGTGGCACCGATGCCAAACTGAAATTGTTTTGTGATGTTTATACCATTGCTTTCAATGACTTTGATTACTCGGTTGTTGGCGGTGCTGTTTGGGAACGCCTTGGCCAAAACTGCAAAATCCACAATCAGACCGTGGCCTGTGCCAACAATGTATGCGTGATGCGCAGCTTGGACACCCCCAAAACTTGGATAGGGGCATCGCTTAATGTCAATCCCTGCAGCTCTCAGGGAATAGGGCCTGCATTCAACCTAACACCTGGCTGCAGTTTTGCACGCACGAGCGGGCCGTGGGGTTACCTATTGGCATCTCCAAAGGCAATCTACAACCCGAATGTTTCAATAATCATTTACAGCAGCCCAAGCATACAACTGGATTCCTCAAATGGTTGGACTATATTCAAGGATTTCCTTAGCGCACCGATTGAGACATTAAGCCAGCTTATACTCCACGGGCAAATCAAGTTCCGTTCTTCAGCCACACTTCTGAAGTTTGATGTGCTCAACAGCTCAAAAATGATGAGCAAGGTTTTTGTGGCCAACTACGGCACAAAAAAAGTGCAAGGGATATTTGAGGAAAACAGATATGATGAAACTGTCAGCGCGGCGAGATATTACCTCTTAATAAAATACGAAGGGTTCAGCGAAGATATATGTGGATTTGTGAACAGCTACGCCCCGGGACTAGATAGGGAAAACTGCAACAAATCAGGCACAACGCAGGTTGTGCTAGACTCTAGGCAATCGCCTAGCTTCCTAATGGCACATTGGACAGATTTGACTTCTAAGTTTAAATAGTTCCCAGATGGAACCAAGTGGAGTAGGGTGGATGACCTCTTATAGAAAATTTTATATACTATAATCTGATTTTTGGGATATATAAAAACCGGTGAGCTTATGTCCAAGAATAAAACTCTCTTAATTCTGGCTATCACATTTCTGCTTTTTTCCCCATTGGCCTTTGGTTACTCAATTGATGTTGGGCCTTGCCAAACCACATGCAAGAGCAACAACTTTTCAATTGGAAAATGCTCAACTTTCGCAAGCGGATGTGCCCATGGATGGATACATTATGATGCGGGCGGTGCGTGTGGCCTTGGAAGCCAATGCTGCTGCTCCAGTGAGTACAAAGACCTAGATGCGGCAGGGATGTGCACTTTGGTTGTGTACAACAACGTTGACGGTGGAGGCCTTGCTAGTCCATTCACTTGCGACTTCCCAAATGAAGTAGTTAATTATTACAACGAGAGCAACAACCTGGTAATTGAATGCAAAGACTGCGGCACGTTTGCTTGCGCCTCTTTAACCAAAAAAACAATCATCTCAAACCCTGGCCCGAAGTACAAAATAGTAATTGATGGAACAACATCCGCATGCGATGATAGCGAAACAGTTGCGCAAGGAAACAGCGACATTTGGGGTTATGATTACACACCCAATGCTCTTTGCGGAAACCATGTCGTAGACTCCGGAGAGGATTGCGATGGCACAAACCTAAATGGCAAGACTTGCCTAACTCTATCGGGAGGCTTTACAGGCGGAACCCTCGCTTGCAGTGCAGACTGTAAATTTGACACAACCTCATGCACTGGAGGATCAAACACAGTTCCCCCTACAGTGCCCCCAACAAACAAGTGTCAGCCAGGAAGCCCCCCCACATGTGCCGGGCTAACCCTAATGACGTGCCAAAATATGGGCAGTTACTATGACTGGAAGAAAGCAGAATCCCCTTCTCTCCAGTGCTGCGATGATGGTGACTGTGGAAGCTCAAAGTGCGGATTTGCTTGGCTGCAGGGTAAGAAGGATACAATCGCACCACTCACAAAGGGCGGGTATTGCTGTGGTGATGATGGTGACGCAGACCTTGGAACTGTTTTTGATACCGTAAATGTGTGCGTTAAGGATGGCACAACATACCAATGGATTAAGGGCGTAAATGCCACCAGGTACCTAAACAAGAGGCTTCTCTACTGCGAGGGCAACTTTACGTTTTGCCTGGATGAAGCGCCCTATTATCAATTGGGAACCCCTGCTGTGGATTGTACTAACCTGTGCAACTACTACTGCGAGCCCCGATTTAACACGTGGCTTAGTGATACTGCGCCTGAGGGGCTTAACATTCTAAATGAGTCAATAAAAACCGGAGAACAGATAGATACTGAAAAGTTTGACCTCTCCGGTAAATCGGGCTGCTGCCCATCAACATGGTGTTGGAACGGCAAGCAATGCATTGAGAACCAGATCGATGAGCCCCTGAACATGTATACTTTGAAGAACGCTAATGGCAAAGTCAACCGCTGCCAGGATGGCGCATGGATGATAGCGAACCTTTCGGTAACATGGGACTACAAGCTGAAGGGGTATTGCCCAGACAAGGACAAGCAATGCTTTGTGGGGAACTTCAGTTATTCTGGCAACAACAAGCCAGAAACTTATTTCTCAGATAAAAAACCCCAATGCATCGGTGATGGCCAATACATTTTGGACTACTACTGCAATGCCAACAAGTGGCAGTCCCGCACATCACTCGTTGCCACAAAAATGTTGGCTTTGGCTGGGGTTGAGAACGGCGCAAAATTCAAAATATTCTGTGATGACTATTCAATATCTCTTAATGATCTTAATTACCAGATAATGGGCAAGCCGGTGCTTAATTATCTCGCAAAGAACTGCAAGCTCAACAACCGCACATTTAACTGCGTGAATAATTTCTGCGTTCTGAAAGACCAAACCACAGGCAATGTAATGCTGGGCACTTCATTGAACGTACCATTTGAGAACCCCACAAATGGGCTTGCAAATGTGCTGGGTGTGAGCGGTTGCGCTACTCCGAGCGCTCATGGAGTTTGGGATTACGGGGCGTGCGGGGCAAATGCAGTGTATAACCCAACATTTGGGCTTGTTATATTTAGCAAAACAGGAATTACAACGGGCAGTTCAACATCTAGTTGGCAGCTCTTCAGGGATTTGATTAAGGACCCAATTGTAACATTGAGCGACCTCATTATTAGAGGGCAAATCCAGTTCCAGTCAGCCTCCGGGCTCATGATTAAATTCAATGTTTTAAACACCTCAAAAATGTTCTCCAGGCTTTACCTGGCAGATTTCGGAGGAGGCCAAAAAGTTGAGGGCATATTTGAGAACAGCAGGTTTGACGCAGTCAGCAATAAGCCAAAGCATTACCTCCTTATTGATTATCAAAACTGGAATGTGGACATATGCCGTTATGTAAATAATTACACCCTTGCCTTGGACAGGCGCCTCAACTGCAAGAAGAATGGCAATAATTACGTTGTCCTGGACGAGCGTGAGGCTCCGAGCCTACTAATGGAGCATTGGGCAGATTTGACTTCTAAGTTTAAGCCGTGATCGGCGCGTGCCTCAGCGTGGCTAACGCCGTGCATCAGGCGCGGCCACACACCTTGCGAGGCGTGGATGGTGTCTGAGGACACGGCCAGCCACCTCTCTGGAGGTTCTGTCTGGCCGGCGAAACCTTTAAATATTCTAAACCTGCCTTTTTCCCTCAAAGAGGTGGTCCTGTGAGCAATGAAGAAAATGAGGCGCTTGGAGATAAAAGGGCCCAGGTCTCTTTCTTCCTAATAATTGCAGTTGTTGTGATTCTGGGTGCAGGATTAATCATTGCCTTAAGACTCCCTTTCCTGAAGAGCCCGCAGCTGCCAGACTTGCCGCCCAAGGTAGAGCCAGTTATTGAGTTCGTTCAGCAATGCCTTATGGACTCCACTCTAAATGGTTTAATACTCCTGGGCAAGCAAGGGGGGGTAATATACGAAAGCCAAGGGGGCACGGTGCCGGACTCCTTCAAAACAGAGGATTTTGCTTTAGATTATGGGGGTAGATGGATATGGTACTCTATCTTTCCAGGGACATTAACCTATGGACTCTCATGTTGTCCTAGAGATATTGGAACTGATTTATTCTCCTATGAACGCTGCCCATCAATTACATTCCCATTTGAGGGAGAGAACTCAGAAATCATTGCTTTCGGCCCCGAGGTTGGCGATTCAATGGCTCATGATTTATCAGGGAACATGGTCAGCAATGCGAGAATGCTCAACCAGCTAAACCTCCCTGGGCTTTATGAGAACGAAGGGGTAGCTCGCCAGGTTGGTTGGATCCAACCCTTGATGTCCCCAAAGATGAAAATCCGGGCATCATTGGCAGAGTTTATTGCCAGAAATATTACCAAATGCCTGAATTTTGAGGAATTGAGGAAAAAGGGGCTGGTTGTAAAGCGGATTGGAAATTTGTCGGTAAATCCAACCTTCTCAGAGGAGTTCACCTCGGTTGAGATGATGTGCCCCCTGACTGTTCAAAATAACGTAACTGAATCTGGCAAATCAACTTTGCTAAACAAATTCTCAATAAGTTCGAGGGTGAGGTTTGGAAAAATATATAAATACGTGAACGATATTTTGAGAAAAGAGGCAGAGGATTACAGTTATAATCTGAGTTCCACTGTTTCGTCGGAAAACATTAGCTTAATCAACCTTATACGGGACGTGGATGAAAAAAAGGTGGATGTAGTGGTCTTTGAGGACAATCAGTCCTGGATTCCAAAACAGAACCAGGCGGAATACGAGACTTACAGATTTTTCGCTGCAATCCCTAATTCTCCACCCTCTGCGGCTTACATTCACTACAGAAACCTTAGTGCAGTGCCCGGACTGAAATCCTATCTTAACCTCCCCAATTGCGGTGGGGTTTTTGACACTCCTTTAAACGTTCTCTCTGCCAGGGTCTTTAAGCAGATGAACAGGCAAGCAGTTGCCTGCATTTTTAATGCCTACAAAAACTCAACTGGCGCCCAAGGGAATTACCGCCCGGCGTATGACCCTGATGATGATCCCATTGACTGGGATTTCAAGACATCAAACTGTGATTGGGGCCAGGCCTGCGAATACAACAATGAGTCTGAATTTGATAACGGTATGCAAACAACGCTAAGTTTAAAGTTCTTTGAGCGAGATAACCCCAACTATAACGACACGGTTGTCGTCCCAATCAAGCTTTTTAATTCTCCCCCAAGCAATGTTAGGGTTTCATGCACAGGGGAAGACCCAGTATCGGGTTGGTTTGTCTACAAGGTTGAGACCACTAACCTAGAGGATTCGTATAAGGATCCGCTCAACCTTACCCTCGACTTCCATGGTCCAACACTTGATTACAATATAGGTACAAGGTATACTACAGGCATAACCCATTGGTGGAACGTTTGGTTTACTAATAATACGGGCGTATACAATATTACTTTCTCTGTCACAGATTCCTTTGGGGCATCAAACAGCACAAATGCGAGAGTCGTGATTCCATGCTAAGGTGGTTTGAATGAGACTATCAAATGCGATTTTTTTGGTATCGGTGCTACTTGCCATTGCCTGCGCGGCAGTGGCTGTGAGGGCAGAGGATGCAACTGGGTGTTGCCTCAACGCCAAGACGATAGTCTGCTTATTGCCTGTAACGCAAGCCCAATGCTGCCCAGATAACCCCACCGCATATGGTATTGAAGGGGCCCCTGATCAACAGGCCTGTGTTGAGAGGTATTTCAAGCCAGGAGTTGACTGCACCCGAGTAGACAACTGCACCATTGGCTGCTGTTGTAATCCATTGCCTCTAAGAAGAGTTGAGCCAGCATGCAAGAAGGGAATATGGACTAATGACTCACAGATGCAAGGCCCTTGCGACAGGGACTATTGCGAGAGGTACAATGCCAGTTTCCCTCAGGAACCATTACCTGATTATATTGACCCCTCTGTGTGCCCTGACCCTGCCCCGTTTGTTCTGGCTTCCCCTAGAAAGGGCCAGAAGCTTGTTGACTTGAGCTTTTCTGCCCCAAATTGCGGCTACCGACCGAAATTCTACAGGATTGAAAGAAAAGAGATAGGTACACTGGGCCACCAGGAAATTGTAAAGGACTACGTTGGTTTGAGTTATGTGGATAACGGCTCAATCTTGAAGTGGGGGAAGGAATACCAATATAATGTCACAGCAACTTACCTTCTTTCTGGGAACAGGAATGTGGACTTTTCTAGAAGGGTTAACATAAAACTGGGGGATACCCTGTGCTGGGGCGTCTTTGACAGCAGGCCATTCTGCGTTGCCCCAAACTACTTTACGCTGGTATCTTCAGAGCGGCCAAGCTTCTCTTACTATTTCCAAAACATCCTGGGAATAACCCCAGCCAATCTCCGCGCATGGATTAACACCACATTTAGCTCTTATTTCTTCAATTCTTATACATGCAATGCAAGCAACAAGGCGCACTTAAACAGAAACTGCTCTGCAACTGGCAAGACTTGCGTGATTGATAGCACATACCAGCCACAATGCTATGCGAGAGGCCCCTGTGAGGGTGTGCAGCCATTTGGAATGTTTACCACCTCAGAGGATCAGTGTGAAACAAAGAATGGGGAGCCCAAGTATTGCTTTTATGACAAGTCGCAAACTTTGGTCAATAAGTGCTATGATTGCAACCCGCTGATGGATTGCTATGATTACAAATCAGAAGAGGCATGCGAGGCAAACAATTGCCGAGCAGCAGGTGTTCTAGACTGCAATTGGAACTGGACGAACCAGGCCCTGGGCATGGGGGTTTGTGTTACCAAAGGAAGGGACAATTGCAAATACTGCGAATCCCAGGGTACTAGCGCTGTGCAAAGCCTGGATGCCCACAATTTTATCTTTAACAGGTGCAGTCAAGAGAAGCGCAATGCATTGGAGGTTGAGAATTTCCCATGTGGACCAGGCGGCTTAACCTGCAGGGATTTCACCTGCGAGGGGGTTACCCTCCAAACAGATTGTGCTGCGGCAATAGAACTTGGCAACAGTAATCAGATAACTACTGGGAGCAGCCTTTGTGATGGGGGAATAAGGGCATGTGCTCAGGCACCAACTAAAACACACTGTGTTAAGGATGCAAATGGCGACGGTTCCCCTGACTGCGGGGAAACTGACCTTGCGTGCCAGCGTGACAGGTACCCTCCACATTCCACCTTGGCTTCTACTGTGTGGCTCTTCACTAACGATAACATAACTTTTAGTGTTCTTGACAAAACCGAGTCCCAGGGAGTTGAAAGACCAGTAAGTTTGGGAAGGGGATACCAGCTACTTCTGTGCTCCTACACCGGTTCAACAGAATGCGGGACGTTTGGATATAAGGGCATTAACTCAGACCCAGGCTCATATTTCAACATGACAAAGGCCTCCATGAAGGTTGAAGACCTTATCTCACAGGGCAAGCTTAGCTTAGGTGATAACACAATAAAGTATTTCGCAGTTGACCCCAGCAAGAACGTTGAGGTTATTAACACCGCAAACATCAAACTCTCAACCCACAATATAGGCGGGATAGGGATTTTCCTTTATTACCCCGGGAACAACTCATACATCAATTACACCACACCAAAGTTCAGGATTTATGTGGACTCATTTGAGAGGATAAATAGCATTATACTTAAGGATATCAATGGAGCGGTTGTAAAGCAGTTCTATGTTTACACCACAGGCAGCCCTCCACTAAAGAGTATGACCCGAGAAGAAACAATTAACCTACCAAACATCCAGGGATGGAAAGAGTTCACAATAGAAGTTGTTGCAGAAAACCTTCCTGCGAGGCAATCTAGAATAAGGGTTTACCTTGATACAGAACACCCTGCTAAACCAATCCTCAATGCAATCCCATCTTACACAGATACAAACCGCCTCAAGCTCTCAGGCACAGCAGAAGCAGGAACAACTTTGAAGGTATACCTCAAGCTGGGCTCGGGGCCGTATGAGCAGGTTGCCACTGCGCTTGTAAACTCAGCGAATAAGTTCAACCTGAGCTCTACTCCGATTATTCTTCACGCTCAAGGGGATTACAAGGTTTTTGTTAGGGCGTATGACCTAGCAGAGAACCCCAGCCCTGATTCTGATATCCAAAGCTTCACCTTTGTCTCAGGTGCACCCACCTTTGATGTGATACCCCCTGAAGGGGCAGTGAGGGCTATTGTGAGGAATGTCACTGTGTTTTTCCATCCAGTGAGCGAGTTTGTAACGTTGAACAGGAACTCTACTGGTTCGAAAATACAGCTCTTCTGGGAATCATTAAACGTCTCAGGAACACTTGTTTGGAAAGATAGCACTACACTTGTATTCAGGCCAAGCAGCCTCATGTCAGATGGTCGTTACACAGCAAAGATTACCAGCATTGACACCAGGGGAAATAAGCTGCAGGAATTCTCCAGCTTCAGGGTTGAGAGGCAGGCCCCAAGAATTGTTGTGGCATCTTGGCCAAGGAATACATTCAAGGTGAGGCTACAACAGCAGGAGGCAAGTGGATACATAGAGGACACTGGCTCAAATGTCACACTTGCCTTTATCTCAATTCGTTCAACCCCACCTTATACTTACATTATACCTCCGGGGCGCGGGCATAATGTCCCATTCACGAAATATGTCTATTTGATTGACGGGATGAACCGGGTGGTTTTCAATGCCACAAATAGGCTTGGCGCAACTGCAATAGAGCCCTATGAGATTATCCTTGACAGGACTCCACCAGTAGCACCAGTAATTGGGTTAAGGTGAACATAATGAAAAAAACAACAATTTTGCTTTTGTTGCTTATCTTACTTGCTAGCCCAGCAGGCGCGTATGTAGTTGTCTCAAGCAATACCCCCTCATTTACTATTGATTTTACATCTGAAAATGACCCGGTAACTATCACAGAGGCATATATCCAACCGGCTACAGGGGCTGCAATTGACGTCAAGAGCAGAATTGTTACAGAGGCAAGGAATTACTTTGTGCTGAATTCCCCCCAGCTTAACAACGGTGATTATGTGCTAAAGGTCAAGGCCCGGGATGACATAGGGAATGAGATGGCGAATTATGCTTCCTTTGAGTTTGAAGTGAACAACCAGACTAAAGATGTAATTATAGTCACCCAGCCGGCCACTCCCAATGAGGGCTCGGTTATTACAAAGGATACATTTAATATAACTGTAACCTTCATTCAAGCTCCCACAAAATTCCTCGTGCAGCTGATTGGGCTTGATAAGCCAATTAACCTCACCATGACCAGGGTTAACGACAGGACTTACAAGAAAACCCGCATGTTTGCCCCCAAAGACGGGCTTTACACAATCCAAGCGACAGCAACTTCCGCGGGGCGGCCACCTTTATCCGGGCTCCATTCTTTTACAGTTAATGCCCGGGCACCTTCAGTTTCCTTATTTAAGCCAAAATGGGGAGTTGTCAGTACAGTTCCATTTGACCTAGTTTTCAAGACAGACGAAATGGCCAGATGTAGGTATATGGACAGCATAAAGGTGCCATTTGACCTAATGAAACCCCTAACTGTGAACACCACTGGCGGAGTTTGGGGGTTATACCACAAAAAGGCTGCATTCTCTGAGCTTTCACAAGGGGGCAATGTAACCATTTTTGTAATCTGCAATGATACCATGGGGCGAAAAACAAACCCTGCTGCAAATTTCACAATTGGATATGATGCAATCCCCCCGATTATAAACGTTTCAGCTCATCCGCCTATTGTGTACCGTGTTCCATTCACATCCTCTCTAGTTGTGACTAGCGATGATCCCACCATATGCAAATGGGACAGGGAGGCAAGCTATGCTACGCCTGCAAAAATGAGGTTCATTTTCCCTGGGTTTGACACAAACGACTACAGAAGGGAACATTTCAAGACGATTAATTTCTCAGTCGACACCAAGGTTTACAGCTTTTATGTTTATTGCGAGAACCCGGTTGGGGCAAAGAGTACTGTTTCAACTGTTGATGTCCAGGTGGACAGGAATCTTCCCTTGACAATAGAGAGCACTACACCCCGCTGGGTGAATAAGAGCATAAAGCCAATTGGGCTTTCGGTTGTTTCAAACCGGGCAACAAAGTGCTTCTACTCAGAGAACGCGAACCAGATAATAAATGAGATGACAAACCTAACTGAGACACTCTACAGTGCCTATGTGAGTAAGAATGACGGGGATTACACGTTTTATGTCAGATGCATAACCTCTGCAGCCCAGCCCACGCTCACTATCCAGACTGGAAAGGACACAACTCCTCCTGCAACGCCGCAGGTTAATGATTCCACGGACCTCACCAATGATGAGTATACATGGATGACAGATGAGCTTACTGGTAGCTGGAGCTCAAATGATACCCTCTCCAAAATCAATGGCTACAGCGTTGCCATATTCAACAAGAGAAATGACTCAAAAGTAATGGACTGGAGGTTCACAAAGTCAAAGCAAAAAACATTCACCAATCTCAAGCTGAGTAACGGCAAGACTTATTATTTCCAGGTGAAGGCTCAGAACGGGGCTGGAATCTGGAGTTATTATGCTGGCAAGAGTGATGGTGTCACGGTTGATACCTCCAAACAGCCTTCTGTTTGTGCAAACTCGCTATTAGACATCGGTATGGAGACAGATGTTGACTGCGGCAAGAATTGCCCCAAATGTGCGGCTGGCAAGACCTGCGCAGTTGACACAGATTGTGCATCTGGCTTGCTGTGCCACCCAACTACCAAGAAATGCACCACATCAACGTGCACCGATAAGCTGAAAGGTCCTGGTGAGAGTGATGTGGATTGCGGGGGTTCATGCTCAAAATGCTCTTCAGGAAAGAATTGCACTGCCAGTGAGGACTGTGCAACTGGGCTCACATGCGGAAGCACAGGTAAATGCGAAGTATCATATGCTTCAATCTGCTCAAATAACGTACTTGATCCAGATTATGAATCTGATGTGGACTGTGGCAAGCGCTGTGCAGTGAACTATGGAAAGCGCTGTGACGCTGACAAACGATGCGAGTCTGGAAACGACTGTTTCTCACGCCAATGCCTCAGCAATAATATCTGCTCAGGAAACCCATCCTCCACGGACGCAGATGGGGATGGAGTACTGGATACAGTGGACAACTGCCCTTCTGTGTCCAACCCAAAACAGGAGGACATGGACAATGACAAGAAAGGAGATGCATGTGATCCGGACATAGATGGCGACGGAATCCCAAACGAAGTGGAGCTTGCCAATGGGCTAAATCCAAAGGACCCAACTGATGCAGCAAAGGATAATGATGGTGACGGCCTGTCCAACTTTGAAGAGTTGGTGAAATACGCCCAGTATAAGATTGACCCCAATAAGGCAGACACAGATGGGGATGGCTACAATGATAAGGCGGAAATAGATGGAAAGACAGACCCGCATGATGAGAACTCGCATCCATCTAGTAAATTATATATTGTTTTCATCATATTTATTATCCTGATAATACTGGTGCTGTTGGGCTACTTCGGCTATAAGGCAACCAAAAAGCAGCCAGCAAGAAGGCCAGTGCCCATGATGCCTGCCAGAACTCTGTCAAGGCCCACAGGACCGATTGCGCAGCCTGTCCAGCCGAGGTTCTTCATTCACGGTGCACCTGTAATCAAGACCCCGCCCAAGCCTGTTCAGGGTGAGGACATAAGTAAGATGAAGGAGCGAATAATGCGGGAGTTTGAGGTGAAAAAACCCAGCGCATTTGAGCCAAGGAGAATTGAGGAGACTCTAGAAGAACCAGTGAAGAAGGCCGAACCCAAACCTATTAAAAAGGCTGCGCCAATTAAGAAAGTGGAGCAACAACCCATGAAAAAGGTTGAGATCAAGGTTCAGCAAGTGAAAAAGGTGGAGTCCAAGGTTCAACCTGTGAAAAACACCGTGGAGAAAAAGCCAGTAACAATAACTGTGCCTGTGATCTTCAATGCAGTTGAAAAAAAGCCTGTTGAGACTAAAATTGTGAAAAAGGTTGAGAAGAAATCTGTAAATAAAGTCAAAACTGCACCCACTGATGTAAAGGTGTCTGTGACAATCAACCCCGAAGGGAAAAAGGGGTGAATTAATGGGACGCCGGGGAGCAATTGAGCTACAATTCAATTGGATATTTATTCTTGTGGCGGGTGTTCTCATCCTGTCACTGGTGGTGGGCTTCTCCCTGGGGTGGATAAAAATCTCAGGCAAGACCTCAACCCTGTCTTCACTGGGAAACCTCAAGACCAGGATTACAGCAACAGGGGTTGTTGAGGGCGAATCCAAGTTCATGGAAATCCCTAACCTTGACCTCAAGTATGACTGCAGCCAGTTTAAGTCAAGCGGTGTCTCGGGGCCAGGGCTCGCCACAAACCTGCTTTTCGCGCCCCCCGAGCTTAAGGGCACAGGGCTGCAGGTTTGGACCTACTCCTGGTTTGTGCCGTTCTATGCTGGCAATTTTATTTTCGCAACCACGCCTGAAGCCAAGTATAACGTGATTTACGACAACAGCGGGCCGTCCCAGAGCCTTATGAATACCCTGAAGAAGTTTTTGCCAGCAAAGGTCAATGTGCAATACGCAAGTGACGCTGCGGCTGTTCCTGACGAGAATAATTATTACACCGTCTTTGTTTTTCTAAACCTGCCCTTGGCCAATCCTGGCTTCAGCGGGAAAAGGCTCAAGGCAGTTGAGGTAACCTTGAATGCTGACAACATCTCCGGCAGCGTAAAGTTCTACAAGCAAAACGGGGTTGCCTGGGAGCAGGTGGGCGATGGGAATTGGCTGAAAAAGGAGCAGCTCATGGGTGCGTTAGTGTCAGGAGACTATAACATTTATTCCTGCGTTTTCAACAGCTCAATGACTGCAGTTGAGGTGGTCTCAGGTGTGCTGTTGGAAAAAGTGAAGCTGCTGAAGGATAGCTATCAATCCAACCCCAAATACTCAAACCTATACACAAATGTTGAAGGGGAGATTCAGCAGATGAACACCCTGGCTGCCTCACATTCCCTGGCAATCTCCCAGATTGTTGGCTTCATCAGGAGGTTAAATGAGGCCAACAAGATACTCGTCTACGAGTCTGTGCCGCAGGTGTACTAAATGAGAAAGGCCCAAATCCAGATGTTTGAAACCATTTTTGTTGTGCTCATATTCATCGTGTTTGTGGGCATTGGGCTTATATTCTACTATGTTGAATCAAAGAGGAATATTGACCAAAAAGTGGGAGAATTTCAGTCTCTGGGAGCCATTGAGACAACCCTCATAGCCCTGAACGCACCCGAGTTTGTTTGCACCTCTGGGGAATACATGCGGAATACTTGCTTTGACCTTCAGAAGGTAATTGCATTTGAATCACTCAGGCTGCGCGGGAGCCATTATTTCTCTGACTATTACTTTAAGCAGTTTGGTTACTCGAATATTACTGTAACAAGAATCTACCCATCACCTAGCCTTTCCTGGACTCTATATTCACTCTCGCCCGATAAGTCGACGCAAACCAACAGTTTCTTTGTGCCAGTGAGCCTCCAGGATGGCAGCAAGATATACCTTGGGGTGCTCAAGGTGGTGGTGATGCAGGGATGAGGCGCAGCCAGATGGAGATATTTGGCCTGGTTTTTGTAGTGCTTTTGATAATGGTCGGGTTCTTTATCTACATCTCAATCTCCCGGCCGAGTGCAAATGAGATAAACATAAAGGCTGAGTACGAGAGGACCCAGATGGCTTCAAACTTTATCGATGCCATCCTCAAGGTTACAACTGAGTGCAGCGGGCAGGACCTTTGGGACATTCTTGCGGCATGCGAAAGCCCAGGGCTTGCAGGCGGCTCGCTGAAATGCCCTGGGGGCAGCAGCCCCTGCGATGAGGCGAAGCGAGTGGTGCAGCTGGCCCTGGACAACACACTGGGGGTAATGCAGTACGATTATCAGTTCAGTTTCAGGGTTCAAACAGATGTTATGTGGAAGATTCCAGCTGCTGACTTAACGTGCGCGAACCGCGTAAAGCCTGGGATTTACAGCTTACCCTCGCCCTTCACAGGCAGGACTCTCGAGGTCCGGCTGGAAATCTGCAGCTGAGGATACGAAAATTTTATATACTACTTTGCTCCCTTTGCCCTCTATGAGTAAAAGAGGCCAGGGTTTGACCATAAGCACGATAGTTATTGCTGCGCTGGTCATAATTGTTCTTGTTGTTCTTATACTCATCTTCACAGGCAACATGGGGCCTTTCTCTGCAACTGCGAGGGCTTGCGGTGAAAGGGGAGGAGTCTGCAAGGCTTCTTGTGATCCTGCAAAAGAGATTGGGCTTAGTGCAGCAGAGGCAAAGTGCGATGGCACGAACATCTGCTGCTTTACTGCGCCCACTACAACTTGAGGTGATAAATTATGAAAAACAAAGGTCAGGGTTTGACGCTGGACACAATTGTTATCGCAGCGCTTGTCGTTATAGTCCTGGTTGTCCTAATATTAATCTTTACAGGCAACCTTGGGCCGTTCTCAAAGTCAGCGAGCGGGTGCACAGAAAGGGGAGGACAGTGTTTGGATGCTTGCGGTACTGGACAGATAAAACTCACCCTAGCTACCGGCTGTACTGAAACAGGTAAAACCGTCTGCTGCATAAGCGCCCCAGAGCCAGTAACAACCACCACGAAATAAGCCCAGTATGGACTCGCGTGGGCAGGGCTTGACTCTTGAAACCATAGTGATTGCAGCCCTGGTTGTAATTGTTCTTGTTGTTCTTGTTTTGGTTTTCTCAGGCAACATTGGAATCTTCTCCTCAAGCGTGTCTGACTGCCAGGCGCGCAGTGGGGAATGCAAGCCAATCTGCGCTGCGAACGAGGCAACCATGGGCAGCACATCATGCAGCAAGGAAAGCAAGGTCTGCTGTATCCCAATAACCTAAAGTTTTTATTCTGGGGCTGTTTTTGGATGAATATGAGCGAATCTGTGCTTAAACGTGCTGAATACCTATTGGATCAGGCCAAGATAACCAAGGACGGGCTTAGCAAGCGCTATGTCATACTCGCCAGAAAACTGGCCATGCGAACAAGGACAAGGCTGCCGCCTGAATTAAACAGGCGATTTTGCGGTAAGTGCTCAGCATATCTAAAGCCCGGAGAAAACCTGTCTGTGAGGCTCCATGGCGGCAAACTTGTGTATTACTGCAAGGAATGCGGGAGCCACAGAAGGATGCCGCTCCATAATAAATCCCACTAAATTTTTATACTTGACCGGTTTTTTTATGGTATGGATTATGATTTGGAATTGGATAGGGCTGTGAAGCTAATCCAGAAGAACAAGGCCAAAACAGTTGCAATCCAGCTCCCTGACGGCTTAAAGCCCCGAGCCGGAGAAATTGTTGACCACCTGGAAAAAGCCACAAAAGCCCGGGTGATTATCTGGGGGGGCTCCTGCTACGGGGCCTGCGACATCCCCCACGGGCTTGAGCAGCTAGGGGTAAAACTTCTAATCCATTTTGGGCACTCACAAAAATGATAACCACACCAATTGTCAACACGCAGATTTTCCAGAAATTAAAACCAGTGCTAACTGAGGCTGCAGAACTTCTGAAGCAGGCTGCCACAACAGAGTCACCAATCACAATCAGGAACCATGGGGACTGCGATGGTTACTGTGGTGGATTGGCAATGGAGGAAGCCCTTATCCAGCTCTCCCGTGGGAGATCTGTGAACAGGATAAGCCTCCGCGCACCAAATTATTCAATAGGAGAGGCTGCTTCGGACATTAGAGGACAGAGAAGCCCAAGATATTACGGAAAGAAAGGAATAATCTTGCTTATTGATGATGGCAGCACAGAGGGCGATGTGCCAGGGTTAGACCTGCTGAATATCTACGGCGTGCCATCAATAGTAGTTGACCACCACCCGGCCAGCCAGGAAGGCACAAGGACAGTTTACATAAACCCTTATTTGGTTGGTGGCAATGGTGATTTCACAGCAGGCATGCTGGGTGTTGAGCTTGCCAGGATGATTTATCCAATACTCAACGTTGAGCATCTCCCTGCACTTTCAGGTGTGGGTGATAAAGTCAAAGGTTCTGATTTTGAGGCATACCTAAGCGTGGCTGAAAAGCACGGATACACAAAAGATACATTACACAAGCTTTACTTGTCGTTGGATTATCTCGCTTCGTTTAGGCGTGAGCCCACAACTGTGCTAAGGGAGCTGCTGCTCGGCACAAAAGACAAGCAGGAAAGGATGATTGGATTGATTTTCCCCATAGCACATCGGCTTGTTGAGCAGAGGCTTGCTGCAGTCAGGAGGCTTGCAAATATAACAGAGGCAAAAGGGCGTTGCGTGGCCCGACTGGAGATAAATGGATTCATGGACAACAATGGCTTTCCTGCTGCCGGACGCTCAGTTGGCCTTCTTTATGAAGATTTGAAGGACAAAGAGCCAATTGTCCTAGGTGTTGGAGGCAGCTTGCTCATAATCCGTGGAAGGTTACCCTTGACCATCAATAAGCTGGTTGAGGAGCTCAGGCTGGCTTTCCCAGATTCCCAGATTAACGGTGGCGGCCATGAGGTTGCAGGCACAATCTGGTTTATACCTGCTGACAAGCCCCGCATTGTGGGCTATGTGGAGAATTTGTTAGGGATCCCCAAATAGGGTTTTCTTACGGGGGAAGTAATAAAAAAGTTTTTATAGTCAATCCTCTGAAATGGTTATAAAATGGAGTTCGCGCGCCTGCTGTTAGTTTCTTTGGTAATGGCTGTAGCTCCACTTATTGGGTTTATTATTTCTTTCTATACAAGGGAAGAACTTGACCAAGGTAAAGGCTACCTTGTCATGGTTCAGAGGCTTCTCCTTCTGATATTGGCGATGGCTCTGATCCTTAGAGGAACAGAGGTTTACTTCTCAGCCATCATCATTGTGTCAATGATATTCTTTTATTTCATTGATAGCGTGCTGCTTTTCATGTCATTTGCAACCCTGCTGTTTACATCGACTTTTTACGGTGCCCTTTTTAACTATGCTTCCATGTTTCTGTTCCTTTACTTGGTTTTTTACGGACTACTATCTTATCAAAAGAAACTCAAGGGAATTCTTCTATCCGGTGGGGTTTTGCTGGCCACAACACTTGCGCTCTGTGTGGTCTGGCAAATGGCTTTTTAGGCCAATAGAATCGCAACAATTACCCCAAGAATAAATCCCGCTGCAACCTGGTTAGGGGTATGGCCAACTCGGGTTTCATGCCTTGTGTTGTGAAATTTGTTAATTGACGCTGCCATTATTCCCACCCTATAGCGCACGCCTATTGCATCTGCTGTGACTATTGCCATGAGGATAACGCTGACCGTGAAGCTTGAGGAAATGCCCTCACTCAGAAAGAGCCCTGTTGAGAGTGCGGCACATGTGGCAACGTGCGAGCTTGGCATGCCCCCAGGTGACAGAATGCTCTTTGGCTGCCATTTTCCCTGAGCAAAATCAATTATATTCTTTATTATCTGCGCAGCCAAGTAGGACACGAGACATCCTAGAAGAATTTCAATTGTCATGCAAGCAATTAATTTAACAAAACTATTTAAAGATTTGCACAATCCCCACTTAAATGAAGTCTCTTGTTTTTGGAGCCTCTGAATACGAGTCGCTGCCGAAGTCTCCAGCTGGGCTGAAATTGCTCAACGGGGGATATGCAGCGGCCTATAGAGACGGGAAAAGGCTCATGCTGTTTAGGGACCCTATAGGTATTGTGCCATTATATTATTCCTTAACTCCAAAACTCACATACTCTGACAGGTTTATTGGCCCCCTGGAGCTTAACCCGCGCACTATCCTCTCCTTTAATGGAAAAAGAGTGAGCAGGAAGAAATTGCCAAACCAATTCACAACCACACCAAGGCTCAGGTTGGATTACGTTGACATAAGGCAACAGCTGAAGGAGCTGATAGTTACTGCTGTTGATGAGCGAAGTGCTGGGCGTGTGGGTGTGTTTTTCTCAGGTGGCCTTGATTCAAGTGTAATTGCGTTGATACTCAAAAAGCTTGGAAGGGGAGTGCTGTGTTACACTGCTGGGATAACCAGGCCGGGATGCAAGCTGCCTGAAGACGTGGTTTTTGCCAAGCGGGCAGCCAGAGCACTTAAGCTAAAGTTGAAGGTTATTCTCATTTCCCATAAGGAGGTTGAGGCGCTTGTTAAGGAAATAATTCCTTTAACAGGTGATAAAACAGTTGTTAATGTTGGCGTTTCAATACCATTGTTTTTGTCAGCACGTGCAGCCAAAAGGGATGGGGTTTCGCATGTGTTCTCAGGTTTGGGGAGTGAGGAGTGCTTTGCAGGCTACAGGCGGCACAGAAAAGCTGAGCATGTCAACATGGAATGCAGGCTTGGGATGTTTAACCTCTACAGGAGAGATACCTTTAGGGATTATGCAATATCCAAGCATTTCTCACTGAAACTAATGGTACCTTTCCTGGACAGGCGCGTGGTTGATTTCAGCCTGAGGATTCCCCCAAATTACAAAATTAATCAGGGGGTTTCGAAACTTGTTCTCCGTGATATTGCCCATGATTTGGGGCTCCCGAAATGGATAGCCACCAGACCAAAACGTGCTGCTCAGTATGGGAGCGGCTCTGATAAGGCAATTTCCAAGCTGGCTCGCGCTAAGGGCTTTCATTATAAGACAGACTACCTAAAAGGTCTAGTGCAGTAGGAGCTTAATCCTGTCTGGCTCGTACTTCCATTCTGGCGGCAATTTCTTTGCGGCCTTGTAGCACTTTTCAAGCTTCCTAATCTCGGACTCAGTCCGAAGGAGGCTTCTGTGCGGCGCAGGGTCGTGTGGATGAGACTCTATGTGCTTCCTCAATTCCAGCGTCTTTTGCATCAGTGCCCTTAGATCCTCTGGCATAGCCATCTTGAAATTGGCTTCCTCTAGAATCTTGGTTATGCTCTTGCCAGTGAGCTTCTTGACATCTGGTATGCCGTACTGGTCGCGCATTATCATGCCCACAACAGAGGGCTGCTTGCCCTGCTTGGCGAACTTCACAATCAGTTTCTCGACCTCATTGGGTTTGACATGAACCCAGGCTTTCTCAGTTTTTGGTTTTGTAATTGTATTCATTTTTTGCCTCCTTGTGGGAGACCAGAAACAGCCTCCCGGTATGCCCCAGTCGGAACCGGAACACCCATCGTTGAGGGTAGTGATTTTGGGGGGTTTATAAAGATTTTGGATAGTTTATTAACCACTTCCAAGAGAAAACTTATTAAATTAGGTGAGTTTACATAAATAATATGGAAACTGGCACTCGAATCAAGACCTTGAGGGAAAGGGTCAAAGAATATATAGATAATAAGGATGGCCCTGGTTACCAGTCATTTGTCAAGGATTCTTTGCTGAATGGGGCACTATGCAACAGAATAGTTGTCTTTAGTTACACCCTTTCACTAGCGCAATTCTTACCTAAACACCAGGAGAATTATGTAACGGCTTTGAGAAAGGAAGTTGAGGATCTTGAACAGCTCATGGAGGATATGTCCTTCTATCGGGCCAGAGAAGCCTTTCCAAGTGAGGTTATGTATTCAATCCAACCGCTGCTGCTCATAAATGATATGCTGCCTGAGTTAAAAGAGGCGATTGAGGAGCACCTTCAGGAAGTTGAGGCAGGTCAACCTTCCAGGGAATCTGAAAAACGGGTTCATAAGCTTGTTGACCGATTGTCAAGTGATGGGGTTCACCAACTAACTAGGGAAGAGGGGTTTAACCCGCTTTACATAGGTCTGAGAAGATTTGAGGCTGCAGGAAAGAATATATCCGCTAAAGAGGGCCAGGAAATCCTGGGGGCAATGTCTGATTTTGTGGGAAAATTGCTAGGGGCAAACCGTGGGCTTGAGTATGCTGTTTCTTATGTTTCAAGCCTGTGCCATCAGGCAGAGACACTCCCGAGCAGGTTGGATGAGGATTTTTATGCAGTATCATCGCTGAGGGATTGTGGGGGGACGCCCTGGAGAGGGTTTTTGGATGAGAGAAGCACGATGGTATCTGGGTTTGTGGCTGCATTTGGCGATTTCGTCAAGCTAGTTGCGAGCCATGATTACCATCCACCATTAAATACACCAGAATTTGAGACAATGAAGGGCTATGCTAGTAAGATAGATATACTGAGAAATGTGCTGACTGGCGTAGGCGGCCAGAGGGTCAAAGGCTCGTATCTTTTCGGCTCATTCCATTAGATGTTCATGAATTTATTCTAAATAGTGTTAGATTCTATAAGCCTCATCATGGTGCCCAAAGAAAAGTAACCTTACTGTGGCCCCATCGACTCTATAAATAAGCACAAAGCTCTTTAGGATATGGACTCGATACTCTCCAGCAAATGAGTGCTGAAGCGGCTTAAACCTGAGCGGATTTTCAATAACCTCTTCGATTTTTCTTCGGAGGGCATTTTCGAGAGAAGGATTCCTTTGGCAGAGTTTTGTTATGCTCTTTTTGCATGAGGGGATAACCTCAATGGCGTAGCCCATCAAAAAGCTCTTTAATTGAGACCTTAATAGGCTTTTCCCCGCCCCAATGCCTCATTTTTTCAATGAAGCCTTTTTTCAGAGGGAGCTCATCGACTGGATGCCAGTCAATCCTTTCGCAGAATTCCCAATCCTCTTTGCTGAGCTTTTTCTTCTTTAGATAGTTCTCAAAAATTAGCCTCTTTTGGAGCTCCTCACGTGCAACCCCGCTCCAGTTTACCCAGGAAATCCCCCTTAGCTTGTTCCGGAACTCCTCACTGACAGACAGAGTAAGGGTTGCCATTTATTTTTCCGCCCTCTTTTGTAAATCCCTCAAACGAAGCTCAAACCTTCCCTTGAGAAATTCCGCCCAGTGGATTTCCGGATGCTCCTCAAGCCTCCTCTTTAATTCCGCTGGGATGGAAACAGTGAATGTTGGCATTTTGTGTGTACACTATAATTAGTGCATGAATTTAAGCCTTTCGGTTGATTAGAGGAGGATTTTCTAAAACCCTTAAGATTCTGAAACTCTTAATCAGTGTATGTATCCCTTGGGCTATTATTGGTTTTCAACATAATTGCCTGGAGAAGTTCATTAGAATCATTCATAAAAGTATGTCTCTGGTTTGGTTTCACTATCACAATAGATCCTTCGGATAAGACTCTTTCTTTGCCGTCAATAATTACCCTTCCCCTACCTTTTGTGAAGTAAAAGAATTCAGTCTTTTTCTTATGGTAATGAGAATATTTCCCTTTCTGGAATCTGACTAATTGTATCTCGCAGCCCTTGCAGTTAATTTTGCTTCCGCTGGCTAGGATTTTCGTTGAGTAGCCTTCCTTATTAATCCAATTCATTCTACATTGTTTTCGCATCAAACCTTAATAAAACTTTTGGGTTTCTAGTTACCTCTCATCGCTGCGTGGTTCTCCAACAAATTTTAAATACCCTTACTTCTTCCTTTAGACCATGGCAGGGGGAATTAGGATTGTAACCGCCAGCTATCCGGGTTTGCCACTCGAGATGCTGGTTGAGAAGGGCATCGGTGTTCTGCCCGTGTGGGTTACTGGTGTCGAAAACCCGGCCAGTGTGAACTATAAGCCCATCTACGGATTAAAAGAGGAGCAGGGCTATGGAGAGGAGCTAACCAAAATCAATAACAACCTTTTTGAGCTACTCCTCCAGCGAAAAAAGGCAAAAATAGAGATGCCCGGAACCTCGCAGCCAGATGAGGACTCGATAAGGGATTATTTCAAGAACCTATTTCAAAAGACGGGATGCGAGGGGGCAATAGTAATATCAATTATCCAGAAAGACAGTAAGACTGACGAGAACCTCTCAGGAACTTATGCTGTTGTGGCAAAGGTTGCAGGGGAGTTAGGGGTAAAAGCTATCTGCGGTGAAACCGCTTCTGTGGGGCTTGGGCTTCTGGCCATGTATGGCGTGGATTTGCTTAATCAAGGTAAAAGTGGAGATTATGTTGCTGGCCAAGTCCAAGGAAAAATTAGTAGGGTGACTGTGCTTGCCGCATTGGGGGACTTGTACTATGCTTCCCATGGCGGCCGGGTCAAATCTTTTGTAAACAAGGCAATGGGGACAGCTTCCAAATTCAAGCTTGATAAGTTTATTGTGCCAATACTTAAGCTCCATAGAGGCCACATGGGTTTAGGGGGCATAGCATTCAGCGGAGCCGATGGCATAAACAAAAAGCTGCTTCAGATGGTGCCAAAGAGAATTGAGCAGGCTGCTGTTGTGTTCTCTGCCCCGGCCACGTATGAGCCTGCCCAGAACTTGGCAGCTATGATTGCCCAAAAGACAAAAAAATATATTCCAATTGGCCCAATAGGGCCTGAGCTGGGAGTGCATGCAGGGCCAAAGACCTGGGGGCTTGCCTACATTGAGTGAAATTACCCTTGAGCAATTCGTGGGGATGGTTAACTCTGCCTCAAGCCTCTTTGAATCCAAGCCCCAGATTGCAGAGACACTGAACAAGATAAACTTCTTCCCGATACCTGACGGAGATACTGGCAGGAACGTCTCACCTGTGCTGCTGAATTTCAGGGTCAAGGAAAAGATAGCCTCGCTGGATGAGGCAATTGGGCAGCTCCGGGCAAACATTGTGAAAAAGGCCAGGGGCTACTCTGGGAAATACATGCACAGCTTTTTCTCAGGGTTCTTGGATGGGATTTCCAAGGCAGCTCATGCAGGAAAGCTCCGCACAGGAGACATAGCCCGCGGATTTATTGACGGATACGAGCACATAATTAAGAATTCACATAAGGATGACCCAGTGATAGAAGAAGGCACTATTGTTGGGGTTATGAAGGATGTGGCAAACACAGCCAGAAAATATAATGGCGAGAAAAATGAAAACATTTCTGAATTCTTCTCAGACGCGTATAAGACGGCAATTAATTCAGTGAAAGAAACCCCTCGCAAGCTCAGCGCCAGGGTAAAGACCAACAAGGGCTCAAAGACATTGGAGCAAGTGGGGGTAGTTGATTCTGGGGCACTTGCGTTTTACCATTGGTTAGCTGGAGCAGCAAGATACTTCGGTGTGCAGGTTGATGAGAAGCTATACAGGGATTTTGATGCAGTAACCCTGGAAAGCCGCGCAGAGGAGAGATATTGTGTAGATATTTATGTAGACCTGAAGATGGCTGACAAGGATACCGTAATCTTGGGCAAGAGCACTGCCCAGCTGGATGAGCTTGAATCCCAGCTCTACCTCCGCTTTGGTGGCCTAGCAGAGGTTGTTGATGCAGAGGTGTCCCCAACAATACATCTCCATGGCCATTACAAGACAAACTGCCTAAAGGAGCTCTCTTCAAAGCTTGAGGCTTACGGCACTATTTCTGTGGCAAAAGTGGATGACATGCAGCGCCAATCAATAGAGAAAAACAGATAGTGGGACTGCCCGGATTTGAACCGGGGTTTTAGCGTCCCGAACGCTAAGTGATGGACCAAACTACACTACAGCCCCACGAGGGTGCGGAAAGGTTTGGATTTTATAAATCTGTTGCAGAATCCCATCGAAACCTTTATATTCAGATTATTTTCATCCAAGGGCAGAAAGATGTCAAAAGTCGAGCTCACAAAGGAAGAGAGAATAAAGAGAAGCCTAAATAACTCAATACTAGATGGTGCGTTTTACTCACTGAAAACAGGGCTTGCAGATTCATTCTTTACAGTATTTGGAGTTTTCCTCAAGGCCACGAACTTCGAGCTCGGACTATTGGGTTCACTGCCATTGGCGATTTCCTCAATGTTCCAGCTGATTTCCCATCGCCTGATTCACGTTTTTGGCTCCAGGATGAGGCTGATTTTAACAGCTGGGCTCTTACACGGGCTTTCACTTCTGGCAATGATCATCCTCTTTGTCATGGGCAAGCTTTCAGTGCCCACGATGATAATGCTGGTAGTGCTCTACTGGATTTTTGACCGCATTGCTTACCCTGCATGGAATTCCCTCATGGGCGACCTGGTTGCAGAATCTGCACGCGGGCGCTATTTTGCGCGCCGCAACCGTATAATCTATTTTTCCACTTTTATAGGGCTGGTTATTGGTGCAGTAATCCTTGGCGTAATCCATGGGAGCCAGGAGGCCAAGGCACAGAGTTTTGTTGTAATCTTCTCACTCGCCACTGTTGCGAGATTCATCTCACTTTACTATCTCAAAAAGATGTGGGAGCCACAGCAATACGCGCCGCTCAAGCCGCCCTTTGGGCTTTGGGAATTCCTTGTGAATGCCAAAAGAACTAATTTTGGCAATTTCGTGCTTTACATGATGTTCATGAACCTGGCAGTTTATATTGCTGCCCCTTTCTTTGCTGTTTACCTCCTCAAGGACTTTGGGCTAACCTATTTCCAATATACGCTGATACTAGGTGTTGCAGTTGTAACAAAGTTCCTAAGCCTACCTCTCTGGGGGAAGGCCTCTGATAGGTATGGGACGAGGAAAATCCTTGCCCTGTCCGGTTTCCTGATACCCCTTGTGCCGTTCCTTTACATGGTTAAGAGGGATCTTAATTATTTCTTATACATAGAGGCATTCAGCGGCTTTGTCTGGGCAGGGTTTGAGCTGGCATGCTTTAACTATATCCTTGACTCAACATCATCTGAAAAACGCGCAACATGCGTCCAGTACTACAACTTCCTGGATGGCGTTGGCTTGATAATTGGCTCTTTCATTGGCACTTATATCCTGACCCACAATTCAATGTATTGGTCAAGCTTCATCCTGGTATTCCTGGTTAGCGGCATTGTTAGGATGCTGGTATCAATTGTGTTCCTACCCAGAATCCATGAGATAAGAAGGGTTGAGGGCATTATGTACAGCGAGCTGTTCTTCAACGTGCTCACTGTGGGGCCAACAATGGGCTCTGTGCTGAGGATTATTTCCTTCAATGAGCGTGAGATTAAGAAGCTAATACAAAAAACAGGGATATCAAAGGTTCTAGAATTTGACCTCAAGGACAAGGGCAAGTGAGTTCCCGCCCTCTAGCACATCGCTCCCGACATTGCAGTATTCTATGCCCACTGCAATTGGCAGAGGCTTAAATGTATAACTGACGCCGTAGCTTAATGGGAAGATTAGCTCATTAACACCATCGCCCCAATTTGCCACCAGTGCGCCGAGACGTATATGTGCACCGAAATTTTGCAGGAAATCCAGGTTTAAGGAGAAGTCAAGGCCATATTTATTCAAGGTTGGGGCCAATTCCTCAACCTTAGCTTCCAATGCCTCTGCGAGTGTGCCAAGGTCAACTTCACCTGTGACTCTAGCGCCCCAGAGAGACAGTGGGGTTTTTGCATTGATTACAATGCCCTGTGGAGTTACTTCTTCAGACTTACTGCTACCAAAAACCCCAGGTGACAGAATCGCTTCGCCGTTTATGCTTCCAATATCTCCAAAAATATATCTCGGGCCAAGCCCAAAATAAAATCCCATGCCAGTGTCATAAGCAGCCTCTATTGTGCCACCCCACCTTGTTTGAGGCGGGGTTTGAACGTTCTGTGTAGCCTCGGCAACAACAGCAGTCTGTTCTTGAGGAACAGGCTGCTCTTGCCCAGTCACTGGCTGCGAATAGGCAATTAGTGCAGCTGCTGCAATGACCGGGATTAAAGCTTTCTTAGACATGGTAGTAGTCCTGGTTTGTGTAGTACCATTTTCCATCCTGGCACTGGACAGAAGTCACGGCGTAAGATGAAATTTGAGTTGTGACTGCCCAATTAAAGTTCTCCTTGTAGTCTGAGAAAATAGTGGCAGTGATCCTTGCGGATTTGGAGCTATATCCCTTGTAGGCGTATCTATTCATTGTGCATAGGCAGAATTTCTGCATCTGGCTTGTGCTTTTTGGTAACGGAGTGTAAGTCGAGGACCAGCATTTAGTGGATGGCTGGCCTTGGCAGCGGGTGTCTGTTGTGCATGTTGCTGTACAGGTCTTTTGAGAGCATGTCCCTGAATTGCCAGAAACTGTGCATGTGTTTGGAACAGATATTGGGAAGTCGCCCCATTTATCTGTGGCGCAGCCTCCCTTGCCGCAACCATCGCCTGGGCAAGTTGTTGCTGAGCACGCTCCTGCAGTGCACGTTGGCTTTTTGCCTGCTGTGCAGCTCATCATGGCGCAACCTGTGCAAAGATTAGGGCAGCCGTTGCAGTCCTTGCTATATGTTGTTGGGCAAAGGTCAGAGCTATCTGGGGTTCCGTCATTATCAGAGTCCTTAACGCTGCCGCCAGTGAGTTTTGTGTATGCCTGGTAAACATTGAGAATCCCCGCGCCGTTGGTGTCTGCTGTAGTGCATGAGTCGAGATAGACTGAGCCCACGCAGCTGCCCTTGCTAATGGAGGAGCAGCGGAAGCATTTTGCTACAGAGGTAACTGAGGTGAAAAGGGCATCCTTTATCTGAGTGATTGTTGCAGTTGGCTTTGCATTGAGCAAAAGCGCAATTGCACCTGAAACCTGCGGTGTTGCGCAGGACGTTCCGCTGACTTTTGAATAATCATTTGCGTTGCAATTCCCTGTGACCATGCATGATACTGATACGACCATTTGGTCACCTGGTGCGAAAATCTCAATGCCAGGTCCGCGCCCTGACCACCAGTCAATATTTCCATTAAGATCCGTTGCACCAACTGCTATTGCTTTTGAGGCACATCCTGGGTATGCAACGCCTGATCCAGAATTGCCTGCTGCAACCACAACAAACTTGCCTTGATCGGCAAGCCAGTTTACCTTGTCAGCGAGGAATTGTCCATCGCAGTGACCAGAGTATGTGGTGCCTCCAAGGCTTATGCTCACAACCTTGCCATTGAGTGTGGCTGCATAATCCATTGCTGCAGCGATGTCATCCTCATAGCATCTGCCTGCATTGTCACACACCTTGAGCATGTAAATGGAAACATCAGGGGCAACGCCCTTGGCATAGTTGCCATTGTACTGCTGGACGCCATTGCCTGTTACCAGGCTGGCAACCATTGTGCCATGGCCGTAGCCATCTTCAGCAACATTATCATTGTTTACAAAATCATACTGGCCCACGATGCTGTCCTTGAGCTCCTGGTGCCTTGCATCAATCCCTGTGTCAATTATGATCACGGTCTGGCCTGAGCCTTTGAAGCCTGCGCTCCAGACCTTGTCTGCACCCATGTACACATCTGCATTGAAATCCATTGGGTGAAGAATCATTGCCGGGCGGCCGAATGAAACGCCAGCAGGGCAATCATAAGACGTTGCGCCCTTGAGCGTGTGCTTTACAGTACAGCCATTATCACTGATTGATTTTGGCTGAATCCCGCTTGAATCATCAACAATTACCCTCTCCATACCAGCACTGGATGACCCTTTGCTGGAAATGCCTGTTGTACCTATTGTTGCATTCACCGAAATGGCAAAGACAGAGACAAGTAGCAATACGCAAAAAACAGCTGCGAAGATGTGTTTTGACTTCATTGTAATATCCTTCTTTAATTTTG
>CAIWSB010000050.1 GCA_903915225.1 uncultured Candidatus Woesearchaeota archaeon | reverse complement strand
TTAATTATATTATATATCTTAAGCTTATTCAACAGTGATTAGGGGTTTTGGGGTTTTGGGGTTTTGGGGTTTTTACTATTTTATAGTAGATACTTTGCTTTTAAGTCAAATTGCCGGAATCTCACCTAAATTTGAATGTTCAAGGAGTTTCACAAAATATTTAAGCAGCTTCATGATGGCTAGCAGGATGGACCCTATTATCCAGGTGGATGGGTTGACTAAGAATTACGGGAAGTTCACTGCTGTCAATGGCATATCCTTTTCTGTCAACAAGGGGGAGATTTTCGCGTTTCTTGGGCCTAATGGGGCTGGCAAATCGACAACAATCAAGATGCTCATCACCCTGCTCAGGCCTACAAAGGGGGGGGCCAAGATAGGCTCATTTGACATTCTCACAGATTCTTCTGAAGTTCGCAGGATTATTGGTTACGTTCCCCAGATGGTTTCTGTTGATGGCTCGCTGTCTGCCTATGATAACCTTATGCTCATGGCCAGGCTCTACGACCTAAAAGCCAAGGAGAGGAAGGGGCGCATCAATGAGATACTTGAATTCCTCAATCTTGAGGATAAGGCCAGCGTTCTGGTAAAAAACTTCTCTGGGGGAATGGTCCGCAAGCTTGAGATAGGGCAGGCTTTTGTACACAATCCCCTCGTTCTGTTCCTGGATGAGCCAACTGCAGGGCTTGACCCGGTGGCGAAGAAGAGCGTCTGGGGGCATCTCGTAGATTTAAATAAGAAATTTGGCACCACTATTTTTTTCACAACTCACAACATGGATGAGGCAGAGGATGCTGCCACAAGGGTTACAATCATAAACCAGGGCAAGATTTCTGCAATCGGAACGCCTGCTGAACTCGAGAAGAGAACAGGCAAGAAGAACGCAACACTTGAGGATGTGTTCATATTCTTCACAGGGGATAAGCTTGAGGAGCAGGGGAATTTCAAGGATATAAAGGAAACGCGCAGGACGCTGGGAAAAAGGGGATAACCATGATTAACATTATCTCACAGACTTTCGGGAAGGCCTTTGTCATGGCCCAGATGGAGGTCAAAAAACTTCTTCATGACCCTGCGGAGCTGGTAACAAGGGCAGTCCAGCCAGCGCTCTGGCTAGGGGTATTTGGCATGGCAATGAGCAAGGTCCGGGCGATACCCACAAACGGGGCATCATACCTTGAGTTCATAACCCCGGGCATACTTGCGCAGTCTGTCATTTTCATAGCCATCTTCTACGGCTTGTCAATTATTTGGGAGAAGGACATGGGGACTTTGCAGAAAATCCTTGTGACGCCAACGCCAAGGATCTCACTCGTGTGGGGGAAAATGTTGTCTGCTGGCGTTCGCGGGCTGAGCCAGACAATTGTGGTTTTCTTGCTGACTCTGATTCTTGGGATACCCCTCAAGATTACTTTCATCTCTGTTGTTGGGGTAGTGCTCCTGGTCTTGCTGGGTGGTGCGCTCTTCTCAGGTGTGTCAATGATAATTGCATCCCTTGTGAAAACCCGTGAGCGCTTCATGGGCATTGGGCAGGTAATTACTTTGCCTTTGTTTTTTGCTTCCAATGCAATTTATCCGATTGAGATTATGCCCGGCTGGCTGCAGGTGGTGGCAAAGGTTAACCCGCTGAGTTATATGGTGGATGGATTGCGCGGGCTGCTGGTTGTGGGGACTGTCCCCAACCTTCTGCTGGATTTCTTTGTGATGGTGGGTGTGACGCTGTTCATATCAATACTGTGCGCATACATGTACCCCAAGGTTGTTGCGTGATTTGCCAAGAGAAGTTAATTATTTTGCAGGTTGCTGCTGACCAATCTCCTGCGCCATGTACCATTTCATAAAATTCAGGCCGAATGTTGAGGGGAATTTTTCAACGCCCCATATTATGTACCCTAGTTTAATAGCAACTGAGTGGCCCACCTCATGGGCGACAACGTAAACAAACGTATGGTAATCAGGAATCTCAGAGATATGGATAAACTCATTTCCCCCTGAACTAAACGCCTTGTCCAATTCCCGGGAGTTTCTCCAGAGCTGCTCTTTCTCTGGATGTTCCCGGTTGTGCCTTAGTATCTTTGGGATCTCTGCAATGTCCCTAAATGCTGCAGTCAGATACACCAATGTTTTTTCAAATTCCCGCATCCTTATTCCAAATAAATCGTAGAGCGGGCCTGACATAAAATAGGGCATACATTCAAAGAAAACCTCTGATTCCGGGACAACAGGGGCAACTTTCATATCCAATCTGAACTCCTGCTTGATATAATCCCGGAGGGGCTTGGATAATTCGCTGGCCAGCCTCTGCCATGATGAGGGAGGCTCGGTCTCAAGAATCCGCTTTAGGTCATACCTCCCATTTAACGGGGAGTTCTTACTGGTTCTGGCCACTTCATGGCTCACTTCCCTTTCCGAGAGCAGTTTCTCTATCATTTTAGCAGAATGATTGAAATAAGCGGGGATTTATAAACATTTTGTCTCTGTAAAGTAGATACATACTAGATGGGAGGCGGGATAAGAAGAAAAATAGGTAAGAATGCTAGTGAATTATATCGGCTGATGGGCCCTCTATTTTGGAATCTTCAGGTTTTTAGGTTATCGCTATATAATCACGTTCCTTTTTTTAGTAATCTCTGCGATGCTTTTTCCATTTGTGTCAAAATCATATGCAAGCCCGTACTGGCAGGAATGCTCGATTCCCACATCAAGGCTCGTGTGAGGGAAAAGGAAGGCGAGTTTTTTCAGCTCCAACTGGCTCAGCAGCTCCAATGGGGATTCGCCTCTCCCAAGGATGCTCGCCCGCACAACTGGATACGGATAAGACCTTTCTTCCCCAAGCTGAAACTCGACTAGGCAACCGTCAACCCGTGCCCTATACTGGGTTTCCGATAGCTTCTCCACATCGGCTAGCTTTTTGAGTGTCTCAAGCGCGTGGCTCCCCTGCCTCCATATCGCGCCGGAGTTGACTTCCTCATGGTAAACCTGGCCCACAAACCGGAGGCTGTTCTGGTCACCTGAAGTGGCAAATTCTGCGAGAGAGATTTTCTCAAATTCCACAGGCATCCTGCTGACAGGGATAAGCACAGTCACCATTTGCCTTGAGGATTCTGAATAATAGTCCTGCTTCCCTATTTTTTGGGGGGTTTCAAATGGGCCTTCTATTGTGGAGAACTGGAGCCTCTTCTCAATTCCGCCCATGCATGGGAAGTCATGGAGGATGTTATACCTTTTCTCCTTTACAAAGTAAAGGAGGGAATGCTCAGTGAGCTTTTCCAAATCAGTTCTG
>CAIWSB010000049.1 GCA_903915225.1 uncultured Candidatus Woesearchaeota archaeon | reverse complement strand
TATGTCAAACTTGCTTGTGTCATAACAGTCAAACCCATAATATTTCATGTAACGCTGCTGGTCACTGTGATATCTCCTCACAACGGATTGGTAAAGCTTCTCTTCAGAGCCATAGCTTTCTGTTGGCCTGTTACCCGCCAGGGATTCCTTTAATATCCTCCTTGTCCCCACATGAAGGTCAACATCCAAGAAGATTTTTAGGGACTTGGGGACAAAATGGAATGCTGTTCGACCTTCAATAATAATGTTATCCTGCTCCTCAGCCAACTGCACAATTTTCTCATCAACAATCTTGTCTGCAAAGAATTCCTTCTCATCCCTCTTTTCAAGCTCTTCCAGGGATATTCCCAAATCCTCTGCAATCTTCCTGTACATTCCACCAATGTAATAGCGTTTGAAACCAAGAAGACGCTGCAACTCACGACCTAAGCTGCTCTTGCCAGAACCAGGTTTTCCGGCTATAGTTATTATCATTCTTTTATCAGGAATTCAGCCACATTGGCAAAAGCCGGCCTTGTCACGACCACACCAATTGTGGCTCCAATGATTGTCGTGATTGCAAAGCCCCTTAAAAGCCCAGCGCCAGCCCAAATCAAGGGTATCATTGCCACCATTAAGGTGAAGTATGCCCCGAAAATAATGGAAAATGCATTTTTAATTCTTTCAGCCCAATTGTAAACAACCTGGGTTTTGCCCCCTCCACGCAGGATTTCATCAGTGATAACAATCTGATCATTTGAGGAATCGCCTATGACGACTATAAGTCCGGCAATGGCAGCCAGATCCATGTTCTGGCCAATAAGTGATGTCATACCAAGCAGCATGATCAGTTCAAAGCAGATTGTGATAATTATGGGAATAGCAATTTTTAACCTCCTGTACCTGATGAGGATCATTGCCGCCACTGTTATAAGCACAATTGCGGCCAATATAAATGCATTTTTTACAAACTCCTCACCAAGCGTAGGAGAAATCGAGCTCATCTGTGAAACAATCAACTTTGTAGGGAGGCTACCTGTTATCAGCACAGTCTGAAGTTTCTTCATCTGGTCAAAGGCATTGTTAGCAGCCTCCTGCTCCGAGGTACCAGAGCCTGAGCCAGAAATGGCAATGTCTGTTGCCACCTTGCCCCTTAAATCAGCGCCTATTTTAAGCGAATCGACCTTGTTATCATCCAGGAAAAGGTCAAGGTTTTTGCTGAGGAAGCTTTCCTCACCGCTGGGTACAACGTCGAGTTTGGCAGTTGAATTTGCCTGCCTAGTCGCGGCCTCAGGTGAGAGTGCTATTGAGAATCTGAATCTGCAAACCCAATTTCCGGTTGAGGCCTCGCCACACCCGTACTGCGGATCAAGACCCGCGCACTCACCACTTCTACAAACATATGTGACATCCCTATGGCCTCCAAGGAATACAGTAACATTTCCGACTTTAGCCTCAAATTTTCCCTGTTTAGCCAGTAAATCACGTACTTCGTCCTTTTTGGCTCCTGCAACCTCTACCAAGACGAAGTTATTGCCGGAAAGGTCTGAAGCACTTCTAACCACAATATCATTTAGCCCAAAGAGGTTGAGGCGCTGCTTCAGGTTGGCAATAAGCATCTCAAAATCCCCGGCACTAAGTTTCTCCTCAGGTTTGAGCACCACACGCGTGCCTCCAACCAGGTCAAGACCTTCTCGTATGTTGTTGGTTGGCGCATTATAAACCGAGAGCCCGATATCCTCAACACCAGTTATTTTTCCTGTGACATCATATGTTGGCTTGGTCACAAGATGATAGGATTTCTTATTGGTGTTTATCTCAACACTCATATTGTATGTAAATGAGCTGAGTAAATCATAATAATCCTTGATATTGTTTATCGGAATGTTATTTATCTTGTGGATAACCTCCCGGCTCATAGGAGCTCCAGCAGCTTTTGGGTTCTCAATGCCAGCAACTGCAGCAGAGCTGTTTGTTGTAACAGCCCTTATGGCAACCCCTTTAATAAAAGGATTCGGCTGGATTACCACAATTGCAAGAATTAAAACTATTAAAGCTATGATTACCCTTGGATCTTTTATGATAGTGCTAAGCCTTTTCACCCTTCACACGCTCCATGTAAAGCCTCAAAATACCCACGTTCTGCACCCAGGTGTTAAATAAGTCAATGATGAGCCCTATTAGGAGAATAATCATAATCTCCCGGATAACATCAGATTTGGTGAATATCAAGCCCAGTGTCACAGCTGCTAGTGTGGTGCCAGTAGTCATCGCACCTGTGGCAATAGCCCTATAAACCCTACTCATGACTGGAACATCCGTTCTCTTAAGCATATGAACAGAGAGAATAATATCTGTATCAACTGAATAACCTATTAGTAGAAGGTAGGCTGCGAGCCCAGCTGTGGATATCTTCATCCCCATTAGGTTAACAATAGCCATTGTGACTATTATATCCGAAAATGCAGAGAGTATAACTGCAAAGCTTGGGACAAGAACACGGAAATAGAGCGTCACAACTATTGCCATCAGGATAAAGCTCACAATAAGGGCGATAATAGTCTCCTTGAAAAAGCTCGAGCCCAGTGAAGAACCAATGATATCAATGTTGTACTGTTCGGGCTTTAAGGTTCCGGTTTGCGTTTCAATTGTTTTTAACAATGTATCTACGTTCTCTCCAGGGAGAGAAGTGTCAATAATTATCCCAACTTGTTCTCCGTTGTCCTCAAGGGTTCTAACTTCAAAATCCACCTTTGGAAAGTTGGATTTGAGGTAACCCGCGAGATTGTCGGCATTTATAGTTTTATTATTATAGATAGTAAGCGTTGTTCCCCCTTTAAGGGAAATTGATTTAATTAAGAAGCTACCTGTTGTGGTTTGCTGAACCCCTATTTGAACAATTGCCAGTACAAGCAACAGAATGGTGAATATGAAAGTCCACTTATATTTTTTCTCGTAAAAATCTTTCACCTTGTGCACAAAACCATCTATGAAACCCTTCATCAGGCACGAAAAACGAGAACTCATTTTTAAATGTTATGTTACTGCCCAGAAAGCCCTTTAATCAAATAGGTTAGCCAATGGTACCCATCAAAGCCAGGCAATGGAATCATGTTGAAGATAAAGAAGAAAAGGTTCAAACGTTTTGTGAGCAACAGCGCCACATATGTGTTTCTTTTAAATTTCTTATGCTTAAGAACTAAGCCCACAATAAAAAAAACGGCGAGGTTCACAAGTGGTCCTGCCAGGGCAATGAAAGAGTGATGTAAATACGAAGTGTCACTCACCATTACATATGCAGGGACAAAGAAGACAACTGGGAAACTTATTGCCTTAAGGATTATTCCTAAAGCAAGCCCCGCATATGATGCATGGAAACTCGCAGATGCTCCAAATGCCAAAGCCGTAAACTTGTGGCCGAGCTCATGAAGAATTATGCCTGGGGCAACAACAGCTGCGGCAAAAAGGAAATCTTCAATTTTAAAGCGTTTCCGCTTGTAATCACGGATTGGATCATAATTCTCATACTCGCGGGGTTTTTTGAAAACATCTCGAAAGATGAAGCCCAAGGCAGCGCTAATAACTAGAACTTGGAATACCTCATACAGACTGAAAAATACCATAACGGACCAGGGAGGATTTGAACCCCCGTCAATCGGTCCGAAGCCGATCGCACTATCCAGGCTATGCTACAGGTCCACATCACAAAAAAAACTGTGCTGGTTTAAATGTTTTTGGAAAACTAGCTCTTTTGGTGCTTCTTTAGAATTTCAGCAACCATTACTCCAGAAACCCGGCCCTTGAACTTGGCCATTACCATGCCCATTAGAGCATTAAATGAAGCATCGCGATTCTGTTTAATCAGTTGAAGGATTTCAGCTTCTAACTGCTTCCCATCAGCTGCACCATGTGCTTTAGCCAATTCGTTCACTTCCGTTTTATCAGATTTGGACAGTATCTCCAGCACAGCCTCTTTAGGCACCTTTCCATCGTTGAGCAAGGAAAACACAGATTCGAATGCTGCATCAGTAACAGAAATATCTTTGTTGAATTCCTTCTTTATCTCTTTGTCAGCCTTTAGCACTGTTTCTGCAAGGTAGCTTGGCTTTACATTTCTGAACCTGCTGATAAGGCCAACAATAAAGTCCACTTTTAAGGATTTCACAGTTAGTTTTGCCAAGTCACTGCTGATTCCATGCTTTGTTTCCAATTCCTTTGCCAGATCCGCCAGAAGTATTTTTCCCACAGCCTTGTGCTTAGGGGGCGTAATGATGGGTATATCTGTCTCAGGGTACATCCTAGCTCCGCTGGACATTGCACGAAGGTGGCTAGTTGTTCCGTCAGGCTCAGCCTTGCGAACCTCTTTTGGAACACCCGTTAGGAGCTCTGATGCCCTCTCAAATGCGCACTCAAGCCCTTTCATAACTGTTTGTTTGTCTCCTGCAATTAGAATAAACCCATCCTGCGTGTTACACTCCAAAACCTTGTTAATCGCAGCAACATCTTCCTCAGTTATGCCATAGCGGGGGAGCTCATCGCAATGGAAAAGCCCTGTTGTGCCAGCATGAACCTTGCTGTAAACAGACATTTCAGTCCCGAAGCGTTTGCCTGGTTGCAATTCCCTTCCTATCAGGCCTTTCATGCCATTCAGTTTTATTCCAGCAACAATGCCCCCCTTATCAAGAGCAGATTTGATTATGGCACAATTTCCTTTGGCAAAAATATTGGAGAGCTCTTGTGGCTTTTGTGCTTGAAGCTTGACTTTCCGAATTGCATATTCTTTTGAGATTTCCAAAATGCCTTGTTGCCTCTTAACTTCGTTTTCGACCAATTCTGCAAGCAACCTCAAATCCTGCGCCCCTTTAATCTCGACTCGCGCTCCATCTGGGATGGAAACATTGACATCCTGTCTAATAGAACCAAGCCCTCGCTTTACTCCGCCAACACTCCTGAGGACCATGCCTAAGTATTCGGCAGCTTTCTTGCACATTTCAGCAGAAGTTATGTCCGGGTCTGTGGCAATCTCAACCAGGGGCACTCCCAACCTCGAAAGGTCGTAAACATCAAATTTTTCAGTACGCTCAATAATCTTCGCAGCATCCTCTTCAATGCAAATTGTTGGAACACCAATGCGCTTCCCGTCAATCTCAAAGTGGCCGTTGATTGCCACAAGTGCAGTTCTCTGGAAACCAGAAGTGTTTGAGCCATCAAGGACAATTTTGCGCATCACAATTATCTTATCTAGAACCTTTGCATTTAGCATTCCCGCAACTTCCAGCACAACTGCAAGAGCTTCAGGATTCAATGGATGGGGTGGCTCTTCATCAAGCTCCACCTGGCATGTGTTATCAAAGAAGCCATGGTAATGGAACTCTTTGTCCTTTCGGACTTCCTGCGCAGCTGCTCGGTCCAACTCTCCACCCTCGCCAGCAGATGCCCTGAGTCTGCGCTTTATTACATAATCAGAATCACCTTCTTTGATAATGGACGGGCAATTACAGAAAAGCTTTCCAGTATCCAACTGCTGGTGTATCTCCAGCCCAACCTTTACCATAGGAATGTGTCAGGAGTTATCCTCGGGATTGTCTCTCCTCGAATGTCCTTATTGAAAACCTCATGGAAATTAGCTTTAGGGTTACTGCTCAGCAGACAAGCAAGCTTGATATAAGCAGTTTCGGATGTTAGGCCGCTGAGATTTGGAATAACGCCAAGCGCTTGAAGCTCACGACCATTTGAATATATATCCAAATTCACACGCCCATAGATGCATTGTGTCGTTATAACAATAGGCATTCTCTTAGCTAGCAATCTTATCTCCTCTTTAATCTTGGGGTTCAACATCGTTACATGTCCCAGCCCAGTTGCCTCAATAATGAGGCCATCAAATCTTTCATAAGCTTTGAACTCTTCTGGTTGTATATGCGGGCGAGTTCTAATCCATCCCACCTTTAACTTCTCATTAAAAGGCTTAACTTTGAGCTGGCTGTCTCCTGTTTTTGAATATTCAGACAAGTACTTAATTGAGCCACTTAAGAAATTCACCTCTGCCAGAGGCAGGCAGTTAATTGGCCTAAAAGCATCCCTTCTGGAGCTGTGCATTTTTCTGGCATTGTGTGGTTTCAATATGAGGCAAGTTCCATCATCTGACTTTGCATGGAGGCAAATGCCCACCCCAGCATAATCTGTTTTGGTTATGAAATAGGCTGCGGAGAGGAAATTACTTCCGGCATCACTGCTGCCCCTATCAGAAGAGCGCTGAGAGCCGACCAAAATGACAGGGATGTTCAGCCCCTCCAGCATGAAAGAGAGTGCAGATGAGGTATAGTGAAGGGTATCAGTTCCATGAGTAAGAATTATTCCGCGAACATTTTTTGCATGCTTTTTTATTGTCTCTGCCATAGCATTGTAATGACAAAAATCAAAGTTTTCCGAAAGCAGATTGAACGCCTGGACGCACTGGATTGAGGCAATCTGCTTCAGCTCAGGAAACAGCGCTAGGAGCTGTTCTGATGAGAACAGCGGCGTAACAGCACCGCTCTTGTAATCAACTTTTGAGGCAATTGTTCCACCAGTGCTTATAACAACAATGAGAGGTAGGTTGCTCGGCTGCTTTATTGCCGCTCTTGGCTTTTCCTCCTGCAGATTGTTTTTCTCCAATAATTTAGTTGAAGAAATATTGGCCTTAATGACCCCCACATTATAACCGCTGTCCAGCTTAAGTGTTAGTATTTCGGGGTCCGGAGAAGGGATAAAACTACCCTGCAGCACATCACCCTTTTTCAGAACCACCTCAACCTTATCACCTGGTTGCATGCTCACTTGGATTGCACCTCTATTTTAAAATTTGTTGTTTTTGAATCGCCTTGGACGCTTGAGGGCAAAGGGGTAAAGGAATACTAGCATGGCAAATATCCAAGGGAACCATCCAAATGCTGCCAAGAAGACAGGCACACCAAATATTGTGAGGGAAGGGAATGGCCAATTGTACCACCATAGCCCCGCAGGTGCGTTGAGGAACTCCACGAGCGCACCCAAAACCACTGTGGATAGTATCAATCCAGCAGCAAGATAGTAATTGCCCCGCAGCAATTCCGAGATTAATGATTTTTTGAAAACCTTCAAATTAAGCCAATCACCCAAAAACCATATGGCCACCAGGAAAGCAATCGTGGCATACTCCTTATGTATAAATGTCGGGACCCCAAAAAATGCCCGCGCTATGCCCAAGGCAAAATATAGCAAGCCAAATATGGGTAGATTCCTGAGCCTAAGTCTAATTGCCACAAAGGAAACAGGCACTATAAACAGCAGCATGTCCGCCGTGTCTTGGAAAACCAATAAAAGACTTCGGGGTAAAGCAAAATATGACTGGATGAAGATTATGAGATACGCAGCGTAAAGGGCAAGAACAAAAAAAAGCCTCGGATGCCGCTCATATTCAATCTCGCAACCTTCGACGAAGTTGGATATGAAACGATTCATTGCAATTAACTTGGCGCAACGGATATTTAAATTTAGTGAAATACTAGCAATTACTTAGTTAAGTCCTTCATAACTATAGAACCAGTTGAGCCATCACAGTAGACTTTTTCCATTGTCGCCAGGCACCTGAATCCCAACTTTGTTAGCAAAGGGTAAGAATCTCCAACTGGCCCTTTCCAGCAGATTGCATAAATCTGAGGTGCACCGGAAGCTTTGCATTCCTCAACCATCTTGGCTACCATAGCAGCACCAATGCCTTGTCTCCTGTGATTCTCTTCCACAATAATAGCTTCTAGGGATTTGCTAGATTCTTCATATTTAAGATCTGGAAACCTCCCAACAGCATCCTTATAAATCTCATTTTCTTGAAGTTCGTTGCTCCTGTAGAGCGCTAAACCAACTGGGCCTTCCTCATCATATGCAATAATCGTTCCAAGTGTTTGATCATCCAACCAGGGTTGTACCATCTCCCTATACTCTTCTTTTGTGGAGACCTGGTTGGGTTCCTTAAAGTGCTTAAAACAGGTCTCTGCAACCCAATCTAGGTCAGAAGGGTTTTTTACACGATTAACCACAAGCTCAATTGCCATCTTGCATCATCCGGCTCCAAATACAGCTAATCTTAATCCCTTTCATCTCAGATTATTAGTAACTTAATAGTAGTATAAAAACCTTTTGGATGGGAGTTACCAAAATGTTTATAAATCACCGGCAAATCACTTTCTCATTCCCTAAGACTACCTTAGCGTAGGAGGGCGAAATATGGACACAAAATCAATTTTACCGAAGGTTTCTGAGGCCAAAAAGGCATCTAAGAAGCGGAAATTTAAGCAAACCGTTGATTTTATCATTGCACTTAAGGAGCTCAATCTCAAGAATCCAGAAGAGCAGTTGGATTTCTATGTTGGGTTGCCTTTCCCCACTGGACGAAAAAAGAAGGTTTGCGCCCTCGTTGGGCTTGAGCTTAAGCCCAAAGCAGAAGGGGTTTTCGACCTGGTTCTTCAAGAGTCTCAGTTTGATTCTTTCAAGGAAGACAAAAAGAAGCTTAAGAAGATAATTAAGGAATACGATTACTTCGTGGCCCAGGCCAACCTCATGGCCAAGGTCGCCGGCTCCCTAGGTAAATTCTTGGGTCCAAAGGGAAAAATGCCAAACCCCAAGGCAGGCTGTGTCGTTGATATGAAAACAGACCTTAAAGCCACATATGAAAAACTCCAGAACCTGGTCAGGGTCTCTGCAAAATCGCAGGCCCAAGTACAAGCTGCTGTCGGGACAGAGGACACTGATGACTTGCAGATTGCAGAAAACTGCCACAGCATCTACGACCAGGTGCTTCACCATCTCCCAAAAGGGGAGCTTAATATTCGAAAGGTCTTGGTCAAGCTCACAATGGGACCAGCCATAGAGGTCGAGTAAAATGGCACACGTATCTAAACGAAAACAGGAAACCGTAGCCATGCTCGAAAAAACAATTAAGAGCTATCCAGTAGTTGGAATTGTCAACCTCCAGAGCGTGCCAGCTTCACAGCTTGCCAAAATCAGGGAAAAGCTGAGGGATCACATGCTCTTGGTAATGACCAAAAAGAACCTGATGAAGATAGTGTTTTCAAAGCTGGAATCTGAGAGGAAGGGAATCTCCAAGCTCCTCGATTGTTTCCAGGGTATGCCTAGCTTGATTCTCTCAAAAGAATCACCATTCAAGATTGCCAATCTCTTGGCTAAAAACAAGACATCTGCTCCAGCAAAGGAGGGGCAGCATGCCCCGCACGACCTAATTATATCCGCAGGACCAACTCCTTTCACACCGGGCCCAGTTATCGGTGAGTTGGGAATGCTTGGAATCAAATCAGGAGTTGAAAACGGCAAAATTGTCATTAAGACAGATGCCAAGGTTGCCAAGGCTGGTGAAAAGATAAACGCCAAGGTTGCTTCACTTTTGGCCCGTTTGGGAATTCAACCTATGGAAATTGGCATTAAGGTTAACGGTATCTATGAGAATGGAGAGATTTACAAGAGGGAGATTCTCGACGTTGACCCAGCAGAGTACCTTTCCCGTCTTCAGCATGCCTATTCTGGGGCACTGGGCCTCACAATGGAAATTGGCTATGTGACCAAAGACAACATCAAGCTGCTGTTAGCCAAGGCTCAAAGGCAAGCTATGGGGATTGCGATTGAAGGTAATATAGTGACAAAAGACACCTTGAGCTTGATTTTGGGTAAAGCTGATATTCAATCAAAAACACTAAAAGATAAAATTGGATTCACGGAGGGATAGAAATGGAATACGTCTACGCTGCATTGCTATTGCACAAAGCTGGAAAGAAAGTTGATGAGGCTTCTGTCAAGAAGGTGATGGAAGCTGCAGGTGCCGAAGTTGACACAGCCAGGATTAAGGCCTTAGTGGCCGCCTTGGAAGGGGTCAACATTGATGATGTTCTGAAGCAGGCCGCCACAGTTGCTGCTGCGCCAGTTGCCGCTCCGGCCCATGCCCCTGAGGCAGGGAAGGAGAAGAAGAAAGAGGATAAGAAAGAAGAGGCAGAAGCAAAGGAGGCTGCAGCTGAAGGACTCGGCGCTCTCTTCGGTTAAAACTACAACAGCAGGATCAAATGAGTAACGAATCAAAATCAGAGTTAGACAACGTTAGGGAAGACATCAACGCTCTCCGTACAGAGCTTAACCAGATTAATGAAGAGAGAAGGAAGTGGACTGGCCAGAAAAAGGAGCTCTACGATACTATCTCTTCTTCCCTCCAGGGAATACGCGACCACAAAAAGAAGCGGAATGCCCTTACAGGTGAGGTTAAGCGGCTTAAGGAGGAGCGTGATGCCCTCAATACAGAGATAGCAAACAAGATTTCTGAGATAAAAAAGATGAGGGATGACAAGCAGAACCTCATCAAGCAATACAATATCAAAGAAGACCCTCTCAAGATAAGGCGTGAAATTGAGGCCATGGAGAGAAAGATTGAGACTGAGGCCATGCCTTTTGAGAAGGAGAAAAAGCTCATGAAGCTGATCAACGCCAAGAAAAAGGAACTCGGCAATGCAGGGGTTGTGGATGGCGTAGGCAAAGAAATCTCTGACCTTTCACGTGATATTGACAAGCTCAAGCTTACTGCCAAAGAGAAGCATGATCTAATCCAAAAGAAGGCTGAAGAGTCGCAGAAGCACCACGAAGCAATTCTAGGCGCCGGCAAGCAGTTGGATGAGATAAAAAACAGCAAACAGGAATCCTTGGACAAGGTGTTGGAGTTCCAGACAAAGCTGGAAGAGATAAATGCCAAGCTCGAGGAAAAGCTCATGATGCTAAAAGATCTCTCAGAGAAGGTTAAGTCAGAGCGGATGGAACGTGCTGCCCAAAAGAAAGATGAGATAGAGAAAATCCTCCTGGAGAAAGAGGTTGCTGTTGAAGAGAAGATAAAGACCAGGAAGAAGCTG
>CAIWSB010000048.1 GCA_903915225.1 uncultured Candidatus Woesearchaeota archaeon | reverse complement strand
CCTAAATTTCAGGGTTTTTATTTATAAATAAAACTCTTGTAAAAAATAAATAATCTAGGTTAGTTAGGATAGAAATCTGTTAGTTAGCCACTTTTTTCATTTATTCATTTGTTATTTCCTTTATTTATTCAATTCTTAATTTTGGTTTATTTTGGTTTATTATAGTAATACATAATACATTGTAGGTGAAATTTTTCAGGGTTGAGAGTAAATATAAGGACAGAGCCCCTGATTTCTCATGGAAACATGTTATCTTATTCTTATTCTTATTCTTTTCATTATTGAAAATAATTAATAATAACTAATACTCTCCATAGGAAACCAAGGGGTAGGGGGCATGGTTGTTCTTATATATATTTGAAACGACACAAATATTTATATACCTCTTTTTCTCATGGAAACATCCATGGCAGAACCCCTCCACACGTATTTCGAACGGTTTATCACCAAAGATTCCATATTTCTCGACAAGCATCTTCTACAGTCAAACTACACGCCTACAGCCATCCTTCATAGGGATGACCAGATAAAGGTTATTGCAGACATACTTTCCCCCCTTCTCAAAATGGAAAAGCCCTCAAACCTATTTGTATACGGGAAAACAGGCACGGGCAAGACAGTCACTGTGCGATACACCACAAATGAGATATTAAAGGTGGCCGGAGAGCACAACAAACCTATCAAGGTATGCTACCTCAACTGCAAGATGAAGAAGATAGCAGACACAGAATACAGGCTAATCGCCCACATCTCGAGGATGTTTGGGAAAGCCATTCCGCCAACTGGGCTGCCAACAGACGAAGTGTATAATATTTTCTTCAAGGCACTTGATTCATCAAAACAGATAGTTGTCCTTATACTCGACGAAATAGACCAGCTGATACACAAGGCAGGTGACGAAATACTGTACAATCTCACCAGGATAAACGAGCAGTTAGTCAACTCGCAGGTGTGCCTTATCGGGATCTCAAACGATGTACTCTTCGTAGACAATATTGACCCGCGCATAAAATCCAGCCTTTCCGAGGAGGAGATTGTTTTTCCACCATACAACGCGATTCAGATTCAGGAGATTTTGCATACTAGGGCAGGAAAGGCATTCCGTGAGGGGGTAATTAATGAGGGTGTCATTGAGAAATGCGCCGCATACGCAGCCCGGGAGCATGGCGATGCCAGGCGCGCGCTGGACTTGCTGAGGGTGGCAGGCGAGGTTGCAGACAGGGAGGGGGCAGGAGAAATAATGATTAAGCACATAGATGAGGCCGAGCGCAAGATTGAGAAGGATAGGGTACTAGACATTGTTTCCACCTACCCTAAGCAGTTCCAGGTTGCATTGCATTCCATAGTTGCATTGCGTAAGAGGCAGAAAGAGCCGCTCTACACAGGGGAAATCTACGAGATTTACAAAGGGCTCTGCAACCGTGTTGGCATCTCAGCACTGACACAAAGGAGAGTCTCTGACATCGTTGGGGAGCTGGATATGCTGGGCCTGATAAACGCCAAGGTCATCTCCAAGGGGAGGTACGGCCGTACCCGGGAAATCTCGCTCTCAATCCCCCAGGCGCTGCTACCGCAGATAGAGGAAATACTTGACACCTCTCTAAACCTGCGCTAGTGGATATTGTTGGAAAATGGCGTCTGAGGTTCTCGAAAGGGAAAAATGCATAGAATGGCTAATGGGCCAAGGGCTGCTGGCAAGCCCCGAGCTAGTAGAGAAGCTCTCTGAGCCCAGCGTGTTTGAGAGGCTAAGACCAATTCTCGGAAGACCCAACTCCCCACTCGTTGTAAATGGGGATATTCTGCACCTGCTTCCCAAAAGAGGCGAGGAATTTGATTGGATTCAGCTTGAAAAACTCCGTGCAGAGTCTGAGATAACCAGAGACAGCTCAAAATACCAGGGTTTCCTCTCAAATGTGGCCCAGGAAGAGGCCAAGAGGGCAGAGGAATTCAATGTAGAGATAGTGGAAAGCTATAACGAAGCCTCCTCAGACCGCGCAGTGCAGGATTTTGTGTCATTTTTTAACGCCCGCTACAAATCCCTGAGTAGGTTAATCAGCGGCAGGCCAGGACTCATGAATAATGTTTCAATTGCCCGGCTAAAGAACAAGCCAGGTGGCGAAACAGCCTCAATAATTGGGCTTGTCAGAGACATTGCAATGACAAAAAACAACAACCTGATGCTCACACTGGAGGACCCAACCGGCTCGGTGAAGGTAGTTGTACAGAAGAGCAACAGGGAGATGTATGCTGAGGCCATTGGCATAACCCTTGATGAGGTCATCGGCGTCACAGGCATGGGTGGAGCAAACATACTCTTTGCCTCATCAATCGTATGGCCCGATATCCCCATGCTGGAGTCGAAGAAATCACCAAACCATGAGTTTGCCATTGTGCTTTCAGACTTGCACGTGGGCTCTAAACTATTCTTGGAGACAGAGTTCAGAAGGTTCCTTGCATGGATACGGGGCGAGCTGGGCAATCCCACGCAGACAGAGATTGCAAAGAGGACAAAATATATCTTCATAGTTGGGGACTTGGTGGATGGTGTGGGGATATACCCTGACCAGTATGGTGAGCTTGCAGTGAAGGATATCTACGAGCAGTACAAGCTTTGTGCTGAGCTTATATCACAAATACCAAAGGATAAGGCGATAATTGTATGTCCTGGGAACCACGATGCCCTGCGCTTGTCAGAGCCGCAGCCGCCACTAAACCAGGCCCTTGCGAGGCCGCTTTACGAGATTCCCAATGTGATTATGGTCAGCAACCCCTCTTTCATTAACATAGGGCGCACTGCGAACTTTTCAGGATTCAACGTATTGATGTATCATGGCTATAGTTTTGATTATTATGTTGCCAATGTGGAGTCATTACGTAGCGCCGGGGGCTATAACAGGCCGGAATTAATAATGGCATACCTGCTCAAGCGCCGCCATCTTGCCCCATCACATGGTTCAACCTTGTACGTGCCCGACAAGACGAGGGATCCCCTCACTATAGAAAGGATACCAGATTTCTTCATTACTGGCCACATTCACAAGGCGGCTCTCCAGAACCATAAAAACATTACTTTAGTTTGCGGCTCCTGTTGGCAGTCGAAAACCTCTTTCCAGGAGAAAGTGGGGCATGAGCCAGAACCCTGCAGGGTTCCGATAATAGACCTACACACCAGGAGGATGAAACTCCTGAAGTTTGGAGGATAGCCATGGCAAAAGAGAGTCTTGAGCCCTATTTTGAGGATATTGAAAAAGAGCTTAAGGCCATATACGAGAGGGCAAACAGCGCACGGCAGCGTGGTTTTGATCCGAAACGCGAGGTGGACATACCCTGTGCCAGGAACATGGCAGAGCGTGTGGAGGGTCTGATCTCAGCTGCCGCCCCCAATATTATGGGAAAGGGAATCCCAGAGAGAATTACTGAGCTTGAAAAGAAGTATGGCTCCCTGGACTGGAGAATCTCTTTAGTTATTGCCGAGGAGATTGCCAGAGAGAAATTCTGCAAGTTCAACTCATTAAAGGAGGCCATGGAGATCGGGCTCCGGGTGGGGTTTGCATACCATACTCTGGGCACAGTCTCATCGCCACTAGAAGGATTCATAGACTTGGACATTAAGAAGAGAAAAGATGGCAAGGAGTATATCTCACTAAATTACGCCGGCCCGATACGTTCAGCAGGCGGCACCGGCGCGTCTGTTTCAGTTCTTATCGGCGATTACCTCAGAAAAAAATTTGGGTTTGCCACTTACGATGCCACACCAGAGGAAATCAAGCGGGCAGTCACTGAAGTTGTGGACTATCACGAGCGTGTTGCAAACCTCCAATACTTTCCCAGCGAGGCCGAGATTGCTTTCATGGCGGAAAGGCTCCCTGTCCAGATTGACGGTCCAGACTCCTCAAACATACTGGTCTCGAATTTCCGCGACCAGCCCAGGATAGCCAGCAACTGCATCCGGGGCGGGTTTGCGCTGGTGATGGCCGAATGCCTCTCGCAGAAAGCCACCAAGCTGTGGAAGAATATTTCCAAGTGGGCAAAGGATTTTGACATGGAGCACTGGGTTTTCCTGGAGGAATTCCTGAAAATCCAGAAGGCAGCCAAGGCCATGGGCTCAAAAAAGGAGGCTGGGGAGGGTGGCGGACCAAAAATCACACCAGACTTTACATACATTAAAGATATTGTTGCAGGCCGGCCCGTGCTTTCACATCCAATGCAGAAAGGAGGCTTCAGGCTGCGGTACGGGCGCTGCAGGCTCTCTGGGTATTCTGCGGTCTCAATAAATCCAGCAACGATGATTGCGCTAAACGGCATGATTGGCATAGGCACCCAGCTGAAGATGGAACGGCCGGGCAAGGGTGCAACTGTAACACCATGCACAAACGTTGAGGGCCCTATTGTGAAGCTGATTGATGGTTCTGTGCTTCAGCTCACCACAGTTGAGGTAGCCAAGCGTCACCGGAAGGACATTGCTGAGATAATACACCTGGGTGATATTTTAATCTCATATGGAGATTTTTTCAACCGCGGTCACCCCTTAATCCCCGCAGGCTATTGTGAGGAATGGTGGGTGCATGAGCTTGAGAAGGCGATTGTGGGCATGTTTGGAACACTCGACGAGGAAAAGGTGGCTGAGTTTACTGGCCTGGAGCCAGAGCAGGTTAGGGCAGCCATAAAGCAGCCGAGATCCGCCCCTATTGAGGTATGCTTTGCCCTATCCACTCACCTTAACATCCCATTACATCCCGCATTTACATATTATTGGGATGAATTAAGCATTGACTCATTCAAGCAGATATTGGAGTGGTTCAAGGAAGGGCGTTTGATTGCCGGCGAGAATGGGCCGGAGAAGTTTGTCCTGCCGCTCAGGGAGCCTGAGAAAAGGGGCCTTGAGCTCATCGGGATTCCGCACTTGGTGGCCAGCAATGAGTTTGTGGTTATAGCACGCGAGCAAACAAAATGCTTATTGGGGTTAAAGCTGATTCCCCAGGCATATGTCCCATTGGATGCTGGCAGCACCTTGGAGGCTGTGAATAAAATTTCCGGAATTTGCCTCAGGGACAAAGGCGGGTTCTACATAGGGGCCAGAATGGGCAGGCCCGAGAAAGGCAAGCTGAGAAAACTCAAGGGCTCCCCACATGTGCTTTTCCCTGTTGGCGATGAGGGTGGCAGGATGAGGAGCTTCCAGGCCGCCCTGGAGACCGGTTATGTAAATGGGGAGTTCCCCATATACTACTGCAAGAAATGCAAAAAGGAAACAATAAATTCAATCTGCGAGGATTGCGGTTCTGAGACTATAAAGCTAGTGTACTGCAAGAAATGCCAAAAGGCGGTTGTGAAATGTGAGCAGCATCCAGACCAATGCATACCATACCGTGAAATCAAATTCGACCTCAGAGGATATTTTAAGGCAGTACTGAGGCAGCTTGGTATGAGTGCTTACCCGGACCTCATCAAAGGTGTACGCGGAACGTCAAACAAGGACCATGTTCCAGAGCACCTGGCAAAGGGAATTCTCAGGGCAAAACATAACCTGACTGTGAACAAGGATGGAACAATACGTTTCGACATGACGCAGCTGCCCATCACCCATTTCCGGCCAGTTGAAATTGGCACGAGCATTGAAACACTGAAACGCTGCGGCTACACCGTTGACACATATGGAAACCCATTGGTGAATGAAACCCAGGTTGTGGAGCTGCGCCCGCAAGACATTATCCTGCCAAGGTGCATAGGCTCTTCAGAGGAAGGCGCAGACAAGATTTTCCTGCGGACTGCACAGTTTATTGACGACTTGCTGAAAACCTTCTATAAACTCAAGCCTTACTATAATATTAAAACAGCAGACGACCTCATAGGCCATCTTGTGCTGATGCTTGCGCCGCACACATCTGCGGGGATTGTTGGCAGGATAATTGGGTTTAGCAATACCCAGGCCTTGTTTGCACACCCCATGTTGCATGCTGCCACTAGGCGTGACTGTGATGGTGATGAGGCCTGTGCAATGCTGCTGCTGGACACCCTGATTAATTTTTCAAGGGCTTATCTGCCAGCCCACCGCGGGTCAACCCAGGACGCGCCATTAGTCCTGGTCTCGCGTTTACGGCCGACGGAAATTGATGACATGGTTCTGGACCTTGACATTGCCCCAAACTACCCTCTGGAGCTCTATGAGGCTGCCATGAAATATCAGTTGCCATATTCAGTAAAGGTTGAGCAGGTTAGTGCACGCATTAAATTGGATAACAATTGCAATGATTTCCTGTTTTCAATGGACACAGAGAACCTGAATGATGGAATCCTGTGCTCAACATACAAGACATTGCCCACAATGGATGACAAGCTGGTGGCACAGATGGGGCTTGCGAAAATAATCCGGGCGGTGGACTCAACAGATGTTGCCCGCCTGGTGATTGAGAAGCACTTCATAAGGGATATAAAGGGAAACCTGAGGAAATTCTCAATGCAGCAGTTCAGGTGCGTTGACTGCAACAAGAAATTCAGGAGGCCGCCACTAATTGGAAAGTGTGATGAATGCGGCGGGAATATACTCTTTACAATATCCAAGGGCTCAATCACAAAATACCTTGACCCAGCAATACAATTGGCTGAGCGCTTTGATGTCTCAACCTATCTCAAGCAATCTCTGGAGCTAACCAAGAACAGGATAGAGGAGTACTTCGGCAGGGAGAAGGAAAAGCAGATAGGATTACGGGACTGGGTTTAGGTTGCAGACCTGTGCGTGCGGAACGCCTTTCACAGTTATTATCTTATCAACAAGCCCGCATTTCTTACCTATTGCTACTGCGCGTTCCCCAACAATGTTCAGGTTGTCATACTGCCCCAGTGTCTCCTCAAACTCCTTCTCAGTAAGCTCTTTTCCGGCGTAGAATGGAGAAGTCAAATCAAGCTGCAGCTTGCCATCTGAGATGCATTTCCCAAGAAGCTCAGAATCGCACACAGCCAGCAATGTTTTTCCCGTGCTACGTGTCTTTTCGCAATTAGCATTTCACTTTATCCGGGTCTCAGCCCCGCAGGCTGAGCATTTCAGCATGACATTCTTGTCATCTTCAAGAAGGTTGGTATCCGGCTTGCCGCATTCGGGGCACAGCACGAATTTTGCTGCATAATCCCTTATTTTCGAGTTTACCAATGATGCAGCCACCTTTGTCCCGAGTATGAGCCCCTTGGGCTTTATCTCGCCAGGTGTTGCAAGCTCTTTTAGGATATATTTGAGAAGATGCTCCGGCTTTCTGCGCAGGGTGTCTGCAATCTGCCTGAAGTTACTGATGATTGTGCGGTTGCCCTGTATATGCCCCTTAACCTTAGGTATTTCAAAGCGGGCCACATTGAGCGCGGAGTCCGGGAAGTGCTTTCGGGCCTCTTTGAGCATTGCTTCGTAATCCATATGGCTTGGGAATAGGGGGGACTTTAAAAACCCTACGCTGTATTGCAGGGTTTCCTGAGAAAGTTGAAGACATGCCTGTGGCTCTCGGTGCGGTACTCATAGGTGTTTAGTGTGGGCAGGTCAAACAGTTCAAAGAGCCTGTTGCTGTTAATCATCTCCCGGAATTCCTTTGAGCTTCTTGTGCCAAGGTCATTCCAGCCGATAATTAGTATGCCTCCCGAGCGCAGCACCTGATTGCATTCGACCAGGGCCAGCCTAATCTCCGGGGCAGTATCAACGCCCCACCCAAAGACACTGTTTAGGATTATGGCATCGAAGTAATCCTTCTTGAAATATTTAGAAAGTTCTGTCAGGCTCCCCTGCACGTGGTTCTTTGAGCCGTAACGGGCTTTAGCCTCCAGAAAATCCAATGTCCAATACTCAATATTACTGAAAACCTGGTTGTAGCTCTTTGTGTATTTCGCGCAGCCCACAAACAGGACTTTTTTGCAGTTGGACAAAATGTAAGGAAAAATCTTCCGCTCCAGGATGAACCTATCATGGCTCTTAATTGAACTCGGGCGGACAGGCTCAATCAGGAATGCCATCTTGTCCTGCACAGCCAGGGATAGCTTGTTTCTAAGAAACATCTCACATCGCCCGCAGGCGCTTTATGCGCTCCTCAATAGGCGGGTGGGTTGAGAACAAGGATGCAAAATTAGTAGTTGTCTTCCTGAATGGATTGGATATGAAGAGGTGTGCTGTTGCCCGGTTGGCGTTGTCCACCAGCGGGTCCGGGTCGTTCTTTATCTTCTCCAAAGCACCAGCAAGCCCCGGAGGATACCTTGTGAGCGCAGCGCCATTTGCATCAGCCAGGTACTCGCGTCCACGGCTCACTGCGAGTTTTATCAGCTGGGCAAATATTGGGGCCAGGATTGCAAGCAGGATTGCGAGAACAATAAAGCCACCCGAGCCACGCTCATTATCATCGCGCCTCCCCCAAATAAATGACCTAAACATAAAGTCGCTTATAAGCACTATAACCCCTGCAAGCACAGCAGCCAGCATCATCATCCTGATGTCGTAATTCTGGATATGCGACATCTCGTGTGCAACAACCCCCTCCAGCTCCTGGCGGTTCATCTTCTCCAGAAGCCCAGTTGTTACAGTAATGCTGCTATGCTCCGGGTCGCGGCCAGTGGCAAATGCATTGAGCGCCGAGTCATTTATCACATAAACCTGGGGCACATTCTTTAGCCCTGCGGCAACAGCCAGCCCCTCAACTGTATTAACCAAAAACGGGAACTGCGTTTTAGTTACGGGCTTAGCCCCGCTCATGGAGAGAATCATGCTGTCGCCCGAATAGTAGCCCACCAGGGCGTAAATAAATCCGATAAAGCCGGCCAGGACAAGCCCAAAAATTGGAGCCCCGAATGCCATCCCGAACACTCCCCCAAGTGCAAGGATAATCAAAAAGAAAAATGACATAATAATCCAGGACCTGGATTTATTATGCCTTATCTCCTCGAACATTGACCGGGCCATAATTAAAACTTGACTCGGACAGGCTCCTTCTCGCCAGCTGGGGCTTCAAACATGTCTCTCTTGTTGAAACCCAGCATCCCTGAAACTGCATTGTTCGGGAATGTTTGTATCCTGTTGTTGAACATCATCACAATGTCGTTGTAATGCTGCCTGGCATAGGAGATTTTGTTTTCAGTTCCAGTTAACTCTTCCTGCAGCTGCAGGAAATTCTGGTTGGCCTTCAGGTCAGGGTAGTTCTCTGCAACAGCAAATAATGATTTGAGTGTCGCAGTGAGCTTGTTTGATGCGCTCGCCTTGTCCTTCAGGTTGCTGGCAGACATGACAGCAGCCCTGGCCTTGGTTATGTTCTCAAACAGAGTCTTTTCGTGCTTGGCATACCCCTTCACCGTCTCCACCAGGTTGGGGATAAGGTCAAACCTTCGCTTAAGCTGGACATCAATCTGCGACATTGAGTTGTCCACTTCGTTCCTGAGGCGTATCAGCCCGTTGAAAAGGCTAATGATGTAGAACACCAACAGGACCACAAATACAAGAATAACCCATAGTAATGGAGTCATGTAGCACCACCCTTTAGTTTTTTGACTCTTTAACCAAGGCTCATTTAAAAGGTTTTTGGATTGAAAGGGTGCAGAAAGTTAGATAGTTCTTTCGAAGGCAGCAACAATAATGGCGGCAGTCGGAGCTAACGCTCCTCGTCTGGCACCCCGCGGGGGCACTCAGAGACATAGAAATTCTCTGAATCTCTGGTGTCCATCGGAAACCTCGGGACATCCCCCGTCAGACCTGCGCCATTGCTGCTGCAAATAGTATCAAATAAAGAGAATTTGGGTTAAAGAACCTTAACCCTACTAGAACTCACTTTGAATATCTCGCCATCCTCTATTAGGTTGTTAATAACCTTATCAATGTCATTGACATTGCACCTCTGCTTAACGTCCTGGATTTCAACCCCCGCGCCAGTATCAAGCTCCCGGATAACCTCATACACAGACTGTTTCGGGCTGGCCTCATCCAGCGGCTTGGGTTGCACATCTGGCTTTGGCACAGCCTTTGGCTCTGCCTCTTCTGGAAGCCTTTGCCTTGATAATTCCAGCTCCCTCAAATCCAGCATTGCCTTGTCAACCTTGCGTACCACTTCTGGAATGACATAGCGGACATTGTTGTAATCCCTGACCCGGCCGACAACATTGACAACATCCCCAATAGTCAGGTTTCCCATAGAGAGTGAGGCATCGAAATTCCTCACAGCTATCTTGCCGCTCCCGTCATCAAGCACAAACTCATCATACCCCGCGCCGGTATTCTCTTTATTTATTATAAACCCCATTAGGTTTGCCCTGCCCACCAAGATTTTTCTTGCGGGTAAAAAGAAGGCAGCTGGCTGTTGGTCCGTAGGATGAGCCTCAAGGAGCTCACCCACCTTAACCAAAAATGCAGTTTGCCTGTTCATAGTCTGCTCACAAACCCGGGTTTTGGTTCGTAAAGGTCGCCTGCGCGTACCAGCTTTTGTATAATCTCCTCAACCTCATCCTTGTCTATCTCCCTATCCCCACAAGCCGCAGTTACTTGCTCGATTGGAATTTGCTTTCCAACCTTCTCCTCAAGCTCTGCAATTGTCTCCTTAACCGTCATTATCCTGTTCCTGAACGTCGCGCTAACGCCAGTGGAAATCCTGTCAATGTCAATCTCGCCTGTCTCGGGGTCCATCCCCACCTGGGTTAGGCAATATTGCACAAGCTTGATTGCGCGCTGGGCATCCTCTTTAGTAACCTCAAGTGAGAGGCGTAATTTTGCCGAAGCCTCAGCAAGCCTGACAAGGGCCTCAAGCTGCCTAGGAGAGATGGGGATGCTTTTTATCCCGCCCTCTTCCTTAATCCCTTTCTTCCTCATGTTCACGTAATATTTTTTTATCTCATTGAGGGCTTCGGTGGAGATTGTGGGTGAAACACGCTGCCTGGCAAAAGCCAGATACTTCCTAAAAAACACATTGTCAATAGAGGGTTTGTCAGCAGCGGGCTTCTGGTGGAGGTGGAGTATATGGCTGGCCATTTTCTCGTCTTTCACCTCATCAGGCATATCACGTATTGGGAATATTAAGTCAAACCTGTTGATAAGCGCAGGGGGCAGGTCAATCTGCTTTGCAATCATTTCATACGGGTCAAATCTCCCGAATTTTGGGTTGGCTGCAGCCAGCACAGTTGTCTTCGCCACAAGTGTTGCCTGGATGTTGGCCTTTGAAATGCTGATTGTCTGCTGCTCCAGCGCCTCATGCATTGCGCTCCTGTCATCATTGCTCATCTTGTCCATCTCATCGATGCAACACAAGCCGTTGTTTGCCAACACAAGTGCGCCTGCCTCAAGGCTCCATCCTCCTAAAAACTCATCCTTGACAACGCTGGCCGTTAAACCAGCGCCAGATACACCCTTACCCGACACATAGCGCCCCTTGGGTGCAATTACCGAGACTCTTTTCAAAAGCTGCGACTTGCCTGCACCCGGGTCTCCAACCAGGAGCACGTGAATATCCCCCCTGGTTACCATTCCGTCACCCATCTTTTTCCTAGCGCCACCAACCAGCTGGAACAATAAGGCCTGTTTGACAAGCTCGTAGCCATAGATTGAGGGGGCGAGGGCATCAACAAAATCCTGGTAGAGGTTCTCACGCCTTGAAAACTCCATAATCTCCTTTTCCTCTTTCTTGCTGATGAGGATATCGTAAAAGGATTCATCAATAGACTCCACAAAGTTCCCCTCAAGCATGATGTCAAACCGGGTGGATTTCGCGCCTGTGCGCATAATCTTCGGGATTTCCTTGATCCATCCGGTGATCCTCACCTTGGAACCGGGATTCGTGCGCTTCTCTGTGATAGGGCTCACAAGGTCCTCTTTGAGGAAAACATTGAGGCGCTTCGGCTGCTCGCCACCCTCTAGCATTTCCGGGGTTTCCTCAACCACAAGCCCCTGCGCGTCAACAAGCTCCTTGTCAACCTCACGGAACCTGCCGCGCCTGCCGCATGAGCATGCGCTTGGCTCCTTGAACCTGGTTTCCAGCTGGAGCACAGTTATCCTCGTGCCACATGCGGGGCATTCAAACACCGCGGATGTTACCCTTGGCCGGACATCTGATTTTTGACGTATTAACCCCTCAATTACTGTGAACTTGTGGAGGTCGCTGCTCCTGACATCCCTAATAAGCATTTTCTGAGACTCGGGCAGTCCCTTTATCCTTATGTAGAATTTTGTTAGCTGCTCAGGCAAATTAAACTTAGCGACAGCCATCTCCCCTGCCTTGAGAACGTCATCTGGCTTTTCAAGGAGCTCTTCAGCAAGCTCAGTATCAAACTTGAGAAGCGCGGGAAAATCTATGACCAGAAATCTTAAGCCCTTCCTTATCTGCTCCATCAATTCCTCATAGTAGTTATCATTCAGGAATTGATGGAAGTGCTCTATCTGGTCTTCTGGTTCCATGCCTTACGAAACACTCTTGAGGTTTTCGATGAGCATCTCAACTGCCTTGTCCACAGCTTCCCGGCTCCTTGTGCCGGTGCAGACAATCTTGCCATTTGTGAATAGCAGGAACGTCGCGTTCGTGCCCTTGAGCTTGTACACCAGCCCCGGGAACTGTTCCGGTTCGTACTCTGTGTTTCTCAGCTTAATAGCCAGCGTGTTCAGGTTGAGTTTCATCCCAATACTACCTGATGCAACAATGTTCTGCACTTCAATCTTGGGCTTAATCTCCACATGGATGTTTATCTTCTTGAGGCTCTCAATTATCTTCTGGATTGACTCCTCAACCATCTCAATTGAGCGTGCGCCCGTGCACACAATCTTGCCCGAGTTAAAGATCAACGCCGAGGTCCTGGGTTCTTTTATCCTGAGCACCAGCCCGGGGAACTGCTCGGGGTTGTATTCTGTATTGGGCAAACTGGCTGCCATTTTCTCGAGTGGGATCTTCTTCTCAAGCGAAGAGCTCACAACAATGTTTACTATTTCAATTTCACGTTTAGCCATGTCATATCCCCCCAATCTACTCTTTATAAGGAGTTTAAAAATAAGAATCCCCGCTCATTTATAAATGATACGGTTTTAGGATGTATATTTTACAGAGAGGTAACCCCCACGATTTCATGTGGAACTCAGGGCGAGGCCGTAACTTTCTGGTTCTCCTCTTCAAGGAGCTTTTTGGACTTTCTGATTTCCTCTTCCAGGTCAAGGGCTTTGACAAGCTCCTTGTAGCGGTTCCTGATGGTAACCTCAGTCACGCCCGAAATCTCAGAAATCTTGCTCTGCGTCTTCCTCTCAGCATTGAGCAGCGAGGAGACATAGATTGATGCAGCTGCAATTCCTTTTGGCGACTTGCCAGATGTCAAGCCCACCTTCTGGGCCTTTTCTATAAGTTTTACCGCCTTCGTCTGGGTTGCCGCACTTATTTTCAGGTCAGAGGCAAAACGGGCAATGTAAGTCACAGGGCTAACTGGCAGGACTTTAATGTTGAGCTGCCTGGCCACAAACCTTGAGTTTTTTGCAACCTCCTTCTTGTCGAGGCCAGTGACCTCAGAAATCTCCTCGAGAGTTCGCGGGCAATCGTTACGCTTGCAGGTTATGTACATTGTGCCTGCCACAACCTGTTCCATGCTGCGTCCCCGGACAAGCCCCTTCTGGACAGCCATTGTGTAAATCCTGGATGCCTCCTCCTCAATGCTATCAGGCAGGTTGAGGTTGGAAGATATCCTCTTTATTTCAGTCAAAGCGAGCCTGAGGTTCCTCTCAATGGCAGTTGATACACGGCGCTGCCACTGCTGCAGCCTGTAGAATTTCTGGCGCTCCTTGCCTTTCAAGACACTCAGGTCCGCGCTTGTGCCGACCTGGGTTGAAAGCCCCTTATCTGCCTGGGTATAAGTCAATGGCGCACCGCCCCTCCTCTGGGACTCCTCGCCCCCCTCAAACTCTCTCCAGTCCTGGCCAAAGTCAACCATCTTGTCTTCAATGACAAGACCGCACTCTTTGCAGATTATTTCACCCTTCTCTGCATTGACATATAGATTATCATTCCCGCATTCCGGACATTTCTTGACTTGTGATTTCATTTGATATCACCCTCATTCTTACATTCGGGTTTCACTTCACTATAGGAATGACACTGCCCCAACCGATATCTTTATAAATAGATAAATATACTCACTTATAAACCTTCCGGTACCTCTCTCTCGATACCAAATAATGATGCCCCGCGGGCCCCGTTTGTTAAAATTCACATTTTTTTGGCAATTTGAATGAAAATTCTCTTTGCTAAAACTTATAAATCCCCTCAAATCCTCCAATGGCAGGTGATACCCATGAAACAGCTCACGTCCTATGAAGTTGCCCAAATACAGTTTGATAAAGCGGCCAAATTGATGAATCTAAAGAAAGGCCTGCAGGAATATCTCAAGAAGCCAAACCGCGAGTTGGTGGTTAACTTCCCAGTCAAGATGGACAATGGGGAGATCCAACTTTTCACCGGTTACAGGGTTCAGCACAATGACAATCGCGGCCCATTCAAGGGAGGGGTCCGCTATCACCCGAATGTAGACATTGATGAAGTGAGGGCACTGGCCTCCTGGATGACATGGAAATGCGCAGTTGTGAATATCCCATTTGGGGGCGCCAAAGGTGGAGTCACATGCGACCCAAGCAAGCTTAGTCTCGCAGAACTGGAGAGGATGACAAGGCGATATATTACTGAAATCCGGCCCATCATAGGCCCGGCAAGGGATATACCTGCGCCAGATGTGAATACCAACGAGCAGACAATGGCCTGGATGATGGACACCTACAGCATGGAAGAGGGCTATTCAATTCCAGATGTTGTGACGGGGAAGCCAATCTGCTGCGGCGGCTCACTCGGCAGGCGCGAGGCCACGGGGCGTGGAGTCATGTTTGCAACTAAGGAAGCATGCCTGCAGAATAAAATGAAGCTGGAAAAATGCACTGTTGCAGTTCAGGGTTTTGGAAATGTGGGCTCAATCGCCGCCCAACTTATCCAGGCAGAGGGGGCAAAAATAGTGGCAGTGAGTGATGCCTCTGGCGGGATTTACAATCCCAAAGGGATTGATGTTCTCAAGGCCCAGGAACATGTGGCAAAGCAAAAATCTTTGCTTGGGTTCCCAGGTCACAATAAAGAATTAAAGTTGCTTGAGCTGCCAGTTGATATCCTCATCCCTGCGGCACTGGAGAACCAAATAACAGGGGATAATATGAAGAATATCAAGGCCAAGATTATAGTTGAGGGTGCAAACGGCCCCACAACCCCCGAGGCAGACGAATACCTCACCAAAAAAGGGGTCTTTATTGTGCCAGACATACTCGCAAATGCCGGCGGGGTAGTCGTAAGCTACTTTGAATGGGTCCAGAACATTCAAAAGCTGTTCTGGGATGAGAAAGAGGTTAATGACAGGCTCCAGCACATAATCCATCGTGCATATGGCGAGGTTGCCAAGATTGCAGCAGAAAAGAAGACGGATATGCGCACCGCAGCATTTGTCCTGGCAATAGGGCGGGTGGCAGAGGCAACCTTGGTTAGAGGCATATTCCCCTAATGTCATAACTTTTATAAATCTCAAGGGCTAAGGCCCAATTATGGGGGCTCTGAACCGCGTACTACTGGCTTTCATGCTGGTAATTCTATTAACCAGCTGTGCCAGAACAGCACAGCAATCAGGTGCAGGGTTAATAAAAAAATGGATTTGCACCTTCAATGAGACTGAAATGCCTATCATCGCATCCCTGACAGAGGGTGAGCGCTTCAGGCTTCAGGGTCAGCCATTAGGCTGCTCCTACATGCTTTCTTATCAAGGGAAAGGCGATTCTGGCCCCAAGGTTAAGGTAGAGCAGACGCAGCTTAAATCCCAGGAATATCAATTAACCACTGGACGCCCCGCCTTTATCCAAGATGAGCTCTATTTCCAGGTCGTCTCTGTTTACCCTGCGGGGGTGCGCGTTGCCATCACTCACGATGGAAAATATAATGTGAGCGAAGTTACTGCCAAGCTAAAGGCCTGTTTCCAGGATGCCAACTGCCGCCTTGTTTGCGAAGACTTTAGCGGGGTACAACCCGGAGAAGAGGGTTGCCCGAAAGGTACAATGCCTGTTTCAGCCACAAAAATAATTGAGAAGTTTGTTGAGAGTTCACGCAACTGTTGCCTCAACTTTCTCAACGAGCCACTTGTTATAACAAACAAGGGGCTTTATAACTCAGATGAATTCCTGACGGCCTATTATTTTGGGGACAGGTACAATGCGCCTTGTTCCGTTGGATTAATTGGGCCCAGCGGCAAGCCGGTTGGTATTCAGGAAGGCACCTGTGTCTCATTTTCCCCTGTTATTTCATACAACATTAAATCCAATATTGGGGATGAATACGGTTCATGGAAGGTTTATGTTGGGTTAGATAATAAAACCAAAATCCAAATCCCATTCACCTATTCCGGTTCACCCGTCATAACCTTTCCTTTCACAATGGAACCAAATTCAACATATTCAGTTAATTTCACAGGGATTGAGGTGACATTAAAGTATATTTCTGGATGCGGCTCTGAGGTGGGGTTTTTGGCCTCATTCCTCAACCAAACGAGGAATATCAATGTTCTTGTGGGAGATACTTTCCCATTATTTGGGTCAGTTTCACTTATTATAACAGACGCTTCATGTGGCGGCAACTCAATCAATCTGCTGCTGCGAAGCCCCGCACTTTCAAAGTGCCCCAACCGTTTCTGTGAGTATGGGGAAACAAGGGAGATATGCCCCTGGGATTGTGTTGCAAAAATGAAAGGTGAACCCTCGTTGTGGGGCCCGGGGCTTTGCACAAAAGGTTGCACCTATGTGGATAAATGCTTGGCAGAGGGCTCTGAAATATCCATTGGTGGGAAAGACTACACATGCAGCAGCAAGAATCTGAAGCCAGTAGGCTAAACAAAATAAGGTGTTAAAAATGCAATGTGATATTTGCGGTAAGGAAGCACAACTTTTCAAGGCCAAGGTGGAGGGCACAGTATTGAATGCATGCCAATCCTGCGCATCTTTTGGTGAGATAATTGGCAAGATTGCAGAACACGTTCCAACCCAACAATCAAAACCTGTAGTAAAAACTCCCTCCCGCGAAGAGCCCCTGCAGCAGGTTGTGCCGTGGTTTGCTTCAATTATCAAGAACAAGAGGGAGCAGCTGGGGCTAAAGCAAATTGATTTTGCCAAGAAGATAAATGAGAAGGAATCCTTGGTGCACAAGATTGAGACCGGAACAATAACACCCTCAATTGAGCTTGCCCACAAGCTCGAGCATTTCCTGGGGGTAAAACTAGTGGAGGTTGCGGCAGAGGATAAGGCAGCAGCAGCATCTGCAAAATCCGGTAAGCCGGATGAACTAACACTGGGGGATGCAATAAAGCTCAAGAAATGAAAAACATTGCAATAATACTGCCGACCCTAAACGAGGAGGGGAACATTGGAAGAATGTTAGATACACTCCTCAAGCTTTACCCTTCAACCCCAATTATTGTGAGCGATGACGGCTCCAAGGACAAGACCCAGGAAATAGTTAACGAGTTCTCTGCTCAAGGAGTTATTCTATTAGATAGGGGAAAGGAAAAGGTAAAAGGTTTAACAGCCTCTGTTCTTGATGCAGCCTCCAAAGCCAAAACGAAAAACATAATTGTCATGGACTGCGACTTCCAGCATCCGCCGGAGAAAGTGGGGGAGATTGCAGCAGCTTTGGAAAAGTATGACCTTGTTGTGGGTGCCCGCACCGGAACCCCGGGCTGGTCGCTTAAGCGCAAGCTGATTTCAATTGGAGGCACAATCCTGGCAGCCAAGAGAATGCTCATCACATTCAGACGGCCGATTCCAGACCCAATGTCGGGCTTTTTTGGCATAAGGACAGAGCTAATTCAGAAGGCCAACAAAAACCATTTTGTGCCCGAGGGTTTCAAGGTATTGTTTGATGTTGCCAAGGGCCTTCCGCGCAGCACAAGAATAGGGAAGGTTAATTACACATTCGGGTTGAGGACTGCAGGGGAGAGCAAGATTAGCAAGAGGCACCTAGTATGCATGCTCAAATCCCTAATCCGGTGAGCTTACTATATGGTATATTTGATAGGTCTCTCCGAAAAAGCTCTCAGTATAGATTAACTGGTTTCTACTAACAGCCCGCACCATTTCATCTTTTTCTGAGGCGCATTTCAAGTCGCCCTGTAGGCACGGGTATGGGCTTAGCTTGAATATTATCCAGCCTGCACCCATTGCTGAGCCAAACTTTGATAGCCCATCTGACACATTGTTATAGGCAGGTATGAACAAGGCGTCTGTGTATGCCGCAGGCACGGGATCGGCTGTGAGAATTGCCTCATAGGTTTTATGGGTTTCAAAGTAACGGTAAAACCCTTCAACAATAGGCGGCTCTGATTTGTAGCGCCAGCCAATGTACTTCAGATCCTGTTTAATAGGTTGAACCAACAGCAGCAGGAGAACGGCCAGGCAGATAAAGGTAAAAAAGAAACGTGCACGTGGGATCCCTCCTGCAAATAGGTGGTAGAGTGCAAACCCGCCATATGCAATGAATATGCAGGCAACTGGCAAAAATGAAATGGCAAACCGAGTCTGCTTATTTATTATATATGTATAATACATAATATAGAGCAAAATCATTATAAGCATTAGCCTTACCTTCTGCTGTCTGAAGAGCCGGTATAATACGGTGAACAGCAGGCCGGGCAGGATAAGCAGGAATAGCCAACTCTGCGTGGTGAGCTCGGTGAAATAAAACAGCAGTTTCTGCCACCAATTCCCCGGAGCAGCCTCGAAAGGGTTGCTTTGGTGAACTGATGCAACCTTGAGGGGGTATAGCATGGCTGCAATCGGGCCTTGCCCAGAATAGGATATTAGATTGAAAACAAGGAAAGGGATGCAGATAAGCCCAAACCCTATACAGATGGCCGCTGCACGCTTCCACCAACCTCGCTTTCCTAAGCAGGCAAACATTAGAACGGGCAGCACAAGCCCTTGGGGAAACCTGGTGAGAAATGCCAAGCCTGCGAAAACCCCTGCAGCCATTGCTCTCCCGCAAATGAATGAATATAGGGCCAGGAGCACAAACAGGGTAGATGTCGTTTCAACAAGCAGCAGGTTCGAGTTTTGGAAAAATATGGGGTATATTGAGAGGGTAAGGCTTGCAAGAATCCCAACCCTCCAATTGAATACCCTCATGGCAATCAGGTAAGTCAGCACCAGAATTGCAGCCCCGACTAACACCTGAGTAATTTCGCCCATAAGCACAACGGGCAAGCCAAGCCACCAGTAGAATCCAAGCACCACCGGGAATAAGAGCGGCCGTATAGGCTCCCAGAGCCCCACTGAGCCTCCTGAAAAAAGCCATTTCCCCATGCCAACATAGACAGCCTCATCCCAGATGGGGAGATGGTACTCCGTGAGCTGGAACAGCTTTACCCCAAGAAAGATGGCGAGCACAAGCCCCAGCCAGATTTTACTTGCATTTGCTCTGATTCTTGTATGAATGGCAGATAAGTTTCCCCAGGTCCTCATTGTTGACAATCCCCTCAAACTTTTGATTATTTATTATCAAGGTTGGATATTGCTTTATGTCAAAAATGCCCTGAAGCACCGGCACGACCTTTTCCTGCTTCCTGAGGTCCACATCTATGGGGAACACCAGGAGCTCGTTCCCGTATTTCTTCTTATAGTAAGTTAAAAGCGTACCCTGGGTTGGGCAGATGTCACAGGTTTGGCCGGAATAAAAGTAAAGCACAGTCACCATATCCATGTTGCATAGCTCGTTGCCCCGTGTTGCATAAAGCCAGTACCTTATGTTATCCAGCAGATAATTGCGCAGTGCAAGCTGGTACTCCTGTTTGTTGATATCACTATCCTTCTCGTACTGGGTCACCTTATCGAGGGAGTAGCTGAGGTCAACAAGCACCTGCTCCAGCGAAACCTTGAGCACGTTGCAGAGCTCGCTGCTGGACTGAAACTGGTCCAGGAGAAGGGAATTAACCTGGAGGCTTTTAAAATTGACATCTTGCTCATTCCCGGCCCCGTTGGCATACTGAACCCTTGCGTAGTCTATAATCAGGCCCAGCATAAGCCCCAGAATAAATATTAGCGCAGTTATTACTCCCGCCACAATATACCTGGATATATAGAGCTCACGCTTCACCATTTCTGCCTCCTTCCAACCCCTAGCTCGATGATGGCCAGGCAGCAGAAGACTGCCAGTAAAAGGTAATACACGAAAAAGTAGCCCAATAAAGGCAGAAACCGCTCTGAGCCCATCTTCTCATCCACATTCCTATGCGCTAGGTAAAATATTGCCAAGGTGAATACGAGAAGCATAGCAAGAATAAAAAGCACACCCATATTAAGGTCCAGTAGACTAAATCTTATCTTAAAATCCCGCAACCAGGTCAATATGTCAAAGTTTGTCAGCCAAAGATCCTTGAATTGCCGGGCCAGCGGCCTCAATGAGATGTAGACAAAGAAAAAAACAGCACCAATCCCCAGGAAAAAGGAAAAGAGGTTGAGGGGCATCTGAAAAACCCCAAAATGGCCGTAACGCTTGTTGAGCATCATCCTCTTGTATTTGAAGATGTTAATAAGGCTCCCCTTGAACCAGCGGTTCCTCTGCTTGAAGAGCTTGAAAACACTCTTTGGGCACTCGGTGTAAACATAACCATCCGGGCAATGCTCAATCTTCATATCATTGAATTGCATCCTGTAAGCGATCTCCTGGTCCTCTGTTAGATTCCTCCTGTCAAACCCGCCCAGCCCTTTAATTATCTTAGTTCTATAAACACTAAAGGGCCCCGGGGCGACATAGATTGAGTCCATATGCGCGAGAAGCCTCTGGAGCAGGATTGAGACAATATACTCTATTCTTTGAAGCCTCTGGAGCAGGTTTTTTGGCTCACGCACCCGCATTGCAGGCGTCACAAGCGCAACTGCCGTGCCCTTCTCATTAAAAACCCCAACTATCTTTTTTAGAGTAGCCGGGTCCACCTGGGAGTCTGCATCAAGGCAGGCAAAAAGCTCTCCGCGAGCCAGTGCCAGAGCCCGGTTCATTGCAGTCGCCTTACCCTGATTCTCCTGGCTCACAACAGCAATATCAAATTCCGGGAAATCCACCACGGCACGTTTGGCCTCTTCCTCTGTGTTATCCTTGGAGCCATCATTAACCACAATTATCTGGAGCTTATCCCTTGGGTACTGGAGCTTGACAATAGATTCAATTGTCCTGTAAATTGTGTCCCCTTCGTTGTAAGCGGGCACAGCAATAGTAACGCTGAGTGTTTTTGTAATGCGTGAAGTTTTAACTTTCTTGAATGAATCGTTACCTTGCAAAAAAGTGAGCAGGAAGAACACCAGGGAGTAGAGCAGCCCAAAATAGAGCAGCAACAGCGGTATGCGTAGTAGGAGATTCATCTCAACACCTGCCAGACCTCAATCCCGTTAACCGATTCCAATTTTTTAAATGTTTCATTGTTGCGCAGCAAGAATAGCAGGCCCTGATCGCTTTCGTCCCAAATCCCACCAGTTTTCATTGCAGGGGTAATCATTATGTAGCCCACACTGTATTTATCCAATAGGGTTTTCGCCCGAATCAAATTTCTGGTGTATAAAATTGTCCTGGTCTCATTGAGTGAGGGTTTTATATCGGAGATTGAATCCAGCATCACGGGTTTCCCCGCAATTGCCTGGATAGCAGCCCCATATTCGGGGGATGAGAGCACAGTCTGGTGCGAGGGCAACTCCTTGAGGAATTTAAACGCATCAAATTCAGATTGGGTTGGGCCCACTGAAACATCATGTATGCAGGCCATTACCCCCGAGAAGGCCAGGCAAAAGAATGCAAGCCCCAGTGTGACATATTTTAGAGTTTGTGATACCCATTTGTGCTCAAAAATCCTCAAGACTATAAAGGCCGCAAATCCAGGGAGGATGACGAGGAGTATAAAACCTGCGTCTTTAAAGAAGAAAACCCCAACAAAGGTGGCGAAAAGCAGCACATAACAGGTAATGAGCCTGGGTAACTTGACCCAGGAAACCAGCACCCCGGTAATCCCCAGGATAATACAACTGGTACTCAATCCCCCGGCGCTACCCAGCTCAAACACCAGATTATTCAAGATAGTTGAAAAAGGCACTAAACCTGGCACAAGCACCCCAGCATAATCCAGATAGTAAAACACAAACCCTGCAATTAATGTGGCAACGATTGCTAGATAAGGCCTCATCTTATTTACGATTGTTTCGCCCCAGAGTATTATTAGGGAAGCAAAAAGATACCAAGGCCCAGAGCCCATGGAAATAATAAAGCAAAGAACAGTCAATCCCCGGTAAATCCAGCCCTTGACCCCCCTGCATTTCATTGTCAAGAACAAGGCACCAAACACCATCCCAGTAATGCCAAAACCAGCTGAAAATGGGTTTGTGAATACATAGACATAAGTTGGGGAGAGTTGAAGGATAAGTGTTGCCACCAGGGCAAGTTCCTGGCCCACACCCAGCTGCTGCATCAGCAGCCAAAAACCCACGCTGAGCAATATACCCAGCAAGACCTGCGCAATCACGGCCAGGTCGCAGCTGTTGGCAAAGGCCCCCAGGAACAAATGGTACAGGTTTGCGTGGACAAGCCTGTCAGGCCTGACAAGGTTGTCCCAGAACACGATATTTGTTGGGCCGGCCATGGAGGCCATCCGGCAATTCTGGAAACCCTGCGGGTCATGAATCAAAGGGCGCCCAGTGAGGCCGCGGATGAGTGGCACAGAGCCAAGTAACAGCGCACCCAGCAATAGTACAAAAACCAGGGAACGTATCAGCTTAGCCTGCATTTTACCCAGTAAATCTCCATTGTTTTATTGTAAACAAGATCAAAGCAATCCTTATCGTTTGCATAAGCCAGCCCGTTTATCCTAAACCGGGAGGCAATTTCTGGATTTAGTAATATATAGTTTATATTATATGTATCAAGGATTCTCATCGCCTCTGTCTCGAATTGGGTAGTGTACACAACATTCACTTCCTTAAGCCGCTGCTCAGCCTCCTTGGAGCTTATCTGGTTGGTGTCAATTACATCACGCCGCTCTGCAAAGAGAGTTATTAGGTGCCCATACTCCACGGGGGCAAGGACAGTTGAATAGCTGCCAGAATTATTCTTCATCCAGAGCAATGCGGCCACATCACTCGCCTGCGCACCGGCGTCAGCCTTGGCGAATCCCTCGTATACCCCGCTCAATGCAACCGGGGCCAGTATCAGCAAAAACAAGCCAAGCAGTAGTAGACGGCCAGAAAGCCTCAGCTTTGAGAAATACTCAATTATTGATTCAAGGCTATAGGCTGCAGTTATGGAGAAAGTAACACCAAGTGCGCTAAGTATTATACTCAAATCCAGGACGCCAAACAGCCCCATGAGTATAATTGCCACTGCGATGCTGATAAACATCGCAGCCTCCCTCCTTTTTGTTTCCTTTGTCATGGCAAGGTAAGCCCCCCATATCCCCAGTAGCAGCACGACCACATTTATACCCGAGAGCAGATTCACCCAGTTAATGCCGTAGCCTGAAACAGTGCTCCCCTGGAGGCTTGCGACAATACCCTGAATACCGGTTTGGATTCCAGTCTGGATCATGGCCAAATTGTTGACCAGTAGGACGAGGAAAGTGATAAACAGCATGAACTCGAAGCTTTTTGGCTGGATATCAAGCCCCTGTATCTTGAGCATCCCGAGATAAACCCAAACGACGAACACAAAGATTATGGCAAATGAGCTGAACATTGTGAGCAGCATTGAAGATAAGATAAGCCACGGCAATGCAGCCTTGGTTTTCTCAAGCCGTATAAGGTAGTAGACGCTTAATACAAAAAGCAGCAGGGTTAGATTGTGTTTAGTTAATGAATTTGTTGTCAGCCTCAACAGCTCGGGGATGAACCCTGCAAAAAACCCGCAGATGGCTGCCAGTGTGCTGTTACGCACAACCTCCAGGGCCGTGAAATATACGGCAATGGCTAATCCCGTAGCCAACAGGGCCGGGAGGATTTTGAATGCAAAGAAGTCCCCCAATAATGATGCGCCAGCCAGCAGGTAGCTATATCCCGGGAGTGTGGGGGCAGCCTTGCCTGCGTAGCTAAGCTTATCATCCTGGATAGGGATGCCAGTTGTTTTAATGCTATCCACCTGTCTCAGTATGTAATAGCTCTCGCTATCACTAAAGTGCGCAGGGTAACTGTTGAAACCCACCCTGGTGGCAAAAACCAAAGCAAAAACCACAAACAAAACCAAAAATCCCTTGATCTGCCCCATCCAGGATAGATGACTTTTGGGGGGTTTATAAATCTGGCGCCTTAGACGATAATCTTCTCTTTTGGATGCATTGACAATGCAAGATAAATAGCGCAGGCAATACAGTCAGCAGTTAGCCCCTTTCCAGTCCCCCTTTGGACGCCACCCCTGGCTGCCGAATAAGCCTCTTCCACCTTCCCCTCAAAGCTTTTCTGTTTGCTTTCCATAATTGAATAATACATCTGCTTGATTGTCTGAAACCCTGAAACAAATTCCCGGTTGTGGGCAATTCCCGTTTGGTTGCTGGAATTCTCCAGATCCAACGCGTAGTAATCATAGACTGTTGCCGCATCAGGGTGCGCCGGAACCTCCCTTTCATGGTAGGCAGACAAATCGTAAGCAATCCTCTTCATTTTTATGAGCTCTTCCACATCCTCCCTGGATGTGCTTTTCATAACCCCCTTTGCCTTTTCCAGTATCTCTTCTACCTTTAATTGGTAATTAGGGTCAAATAAAATTTGGGAGGCCACTATGGGAACCAGCATCTCAAGCATTCCCTGATTGATGCGTCCCCCTCCCCGGTTTTTCGCGCAATCTACCTGAGCCTTGCGTGCCAGGTGATAGATTACCCTTGGCTGCCCCCTTGATAACATCTCAGCCAGTTCCTCAAACGCATCCCCCACGTTTATGGCTGCAGTGATAAAATACTCCAGCTTCAGATGCCGGCTTATATCTGTCCCCCTGGTGGTACAGCCTGCCTTGTCGGGGAGTGGCTCCAGTGCACAGGCCAGAGTGACATATCTCCTTGTTTCCTGTGGGTTTCTCTTCCCGTCCCAATCCTTCCAAATGTCTCCATAAAGCATGTCCTGTATCGGCGTTGTGGGCATTCCTTCCTCTGCTCCGAAAATCCCATTATTGTAAAGATCCTCGATGAGGTATCTCTGGTCAGGGTTTTTCATCAGCACAATGGATTTAACTTCTTCACGGGAAAGCCCCTTTCCGGCTCCAAATTTTTCATTCATCCTTGAGGTGATTGCATCGTAAAAATCCACCAAGGAAAGCAGCCTGGCGAAATAATCGATCATCACCCTTGTATTTGGCGAGAAGGGTGGCCTGGGCAGCGTCTCCGGGTATCCCTCCTCCTGGAATTTATGATGGCGCAACGCAACCTCTGCTGAAAAGTCATGGACCCCATGTAGGAGATTATAGGTGTACTCTGGGTGTTTTCTCATCTCCTCCATATCAGAGTCGGAGAAACTCCCCGTTTTCTTCAAAACCTCTGGGTCAATCATGATTTTTCCGATATCATGCAGCGCCCCGGCAAAAAGAAACACCTTGGGATCAAGGTGCATGTGGCGCGCCACCTTCACACCAAGCAGGCCCACCCTCACCGAATGCTCATATGTGCTCAGGTCCTTTTCCTTGAGCATATTGAGGAAATTCTTGACTGAGGCTTGGTTATTAGGCAATACATCCAATTCTGCAAATGCAAAGTCCAATGCCTCTTCCAATGTCGCCATGTTCTTAATATTAATTTTTGTGTTTATAAAGTTTTCCTAACATTTACTACTATGCAGTTACTTTATTTAGTTGGGTCCTTCTCCTCAGCAGAATTTATTAGTATGGCCCAGCACACGCGACACAACTGAGTGAGCTGGCATCATTGTTGCCGCATTTGTAATCCAAAAAACAAATTAGAGGGAGAATCCCAGGCTACAAAAAGTATAAATATGGGGGAATGTTTATCCTTTGCATGAAAAAGAGGGGTATCGTAATAATACTATTACTTCTGTTAATCTGCATGCCAAGTGCCTTTGCAATTTATGCCTGGAGCTTTAGGTTTGAGCCCCATTGCACGACCTGCTGGGAGGGCTTCGCGGCAAATTCCAGCCTAATTATATCAAACATAGGCGACCAACCCATGAGGGTGTTGAAGGTTTCCCTAAAGGATTCATCAGACACGGTTTTCTACTCAAGTTCAACTGATACAACAATTGAACCTGGGAGCTCCACAACATTCTCACTCCTCATGCTTTTGCCCCCGCCCTCTCGCGGCTATACTCTTTTCTACAAGCCCTGCATACTGCTCCCAGATGGCGAGATGTGTTCTGATGAGCACTCAAGGATGCTTGTAAAACCTCTCTCAGACCTAGAATGCACTGATAATTATGCATGTGCCTTCAACGAGATCTGCCAGAACAACAAGTGCCGCGCAATATATTGCCCCGGGGGCTATATCAACCACGAATGCTCTGGCAACGGCCAGCAGTACACACTTATTTTTGTGGCTGCGGCAATTGTGCTTATAGGGATAATTGTTTGGATTATAATAAGGAGACGGCAGCAGGGGTTTAACCTAAGAATTTGAAGCTCAATAATGCAAACCCGAGCTCGCCCTGCATGAATTCCAGTGTGGAATCCAGTTTGTATCCAACTGCGGCCCTCTCAAAATATTTCTTGTCTTCTGTCCTTGCAAGGATGTTTATCCATCCCTCCGGGGCAAGTTTCCCGCGGGCGCAAGCAATCAACCTCTGAAAGGTTTTAACTGCAGCATTTCCCTCAGAGTCCCGCACAAAATTCAGCTGGGCGCTAACTGAGCCGAGGCTTGAGTTTGGAAAGGATTCAAATGCAGCCTCCCAGGGTTGCTCGAGAAGCTCGACCTTGTCAATTACACCCGCAACAGTTGCATTTTGCCTTACGCCTCTATGTATTACTTTGTTGATAGCCACACCAAATAACTTCCCTTGTCCACCCAGTAATGCAGCCTCAACCAACTCTGAGCCCTCATTTGTTACTAAAAATGCCCCATCCCCCTGAGCATTATTTGCAGCAGCCAATGCATAGGCGCTCACCGGGTTGAGGCTAAACCTTGTGGTAAAAACCCGTAGGCGCTTGCTCAGCTGGGTTTTCCCCCAGTCAATCCCCACCACCAGCTTTTTCCCAAATGCCCAGCATCTAATGAACGTCTCAGGCTGCTTAAACTCAACGCGTATCTGTTTCCCCATGGCAACCAGCTGGTCAAATATCTGGCCGCCAACCTCTGACTCGAGAGAATTGTTACTGGGCGTAACCCGGACAAGCATACTGCTGCCAATCAGCTTAGCAGTGTCCTCATCAATCTTAACCTGCTTGCTTTTGGCAATAACCTGCACAAGGAAATGGACAGAACGCAAATTATTGTAAGGCGCTTCTTTATCCCCCTCATAATTGAAGAACACGCATCCCTCGCGCGCAGCTATTGCTTTGCAGCCAAACTTTTTGTAAATCTCATCTGCACACAGGCTCTCCAAGCCCTTGCTGGTGAGGGCACAGAATTCACTCCTCAAGTTCTTCCACCCTGCCGACTGCTGCGACCCGTTTCCCATCCTCGAGCCTCATCAGCCTCACACCCTGGGTGTTCCTGCCTATTGTGGAAATGGTTTGCGCGGGCATCCTTATCATAATCCCACCGGAGGAGACAATCATTACCTCATCCTTGTCCTCAACCTCCTTTACACCAATAACCGGGCCATTTCTATCGCTTGTCTTTATGTTAATAACACCTTGGCCACCGCGATGGGTAATTGAATAATCTGAGAACGGGGAGCGTTTACCGAAGCCATTTGCAGTCACAGTGAGCAATGTCTTGTTCTCGTGCACAACAACAGCCCCCACAACTGAATCATTTGAGGCGAGGCGGATTGCCCGCATGCCCTCTGCATTTCTCCCCAAAGGTCTGGCTTCTTCTTCCTTGAACCGTATTGCCTTGCCCGCTGCAGAGGCAACCATTAGCTCATTATGTCCCGTGGTAAGTAGGACAGCCACAACCTCATCTTTCTCACCAAGTGAGATTGCAATAATTCCCCCTTTCCTGGGGTTTGAGTAAGCGGCAAGGGTGGTTTTCTTTATCTTGCCCAGTTTTGTTATGAAATTCAGGTACTGCTCTGATTCAAACTCCTTGATTGGAATCAATGCATTGATGATTTCACCTTCATCTAATTGCAACAGGTTCCTCACATGCGTGCCCTGGGCAATCCTTGAGGATTCTGGGATGCGGTAGCCCTTCAGCCAGTAGAGCTTGCCCTTGTTTGAAAAGCACAGGATTGTGGAATGGGTTGAGCAGACAAACACCTTTTCCATGAAGTCATCCTCATGCAGCTTTCCGGCTGTTACCCCGCGGCCCCCGCGGCCTTGGCTTCTGTAAACATCCAAAAGTGTGCGTTTTATGTAGCCGTTATGGCTAAGCGTCACCACAACAGCTGCCTCTTCAATCAAGTCTTCATAGTCTATTTCTGAATCCATGAACGAGCCAGCTGTTATTTTCGTGCGGCGATTGTCCCCATACTTATCCACCAAGAGCCTGAGCTCATCCTTAATTATCCCAAGCTGCTTTTCCCTAGATGCTAAAATTGCCTCAAGCTCAATAATCCTGTTTAGCAATTCCTGGTGCTCCTTCTCAATTGCACTAGTCTCAAGTGCAGTGAGCCTGGAGAGCCTCATCTCAAGAATTGCCTGAGCCTGCTTGTCAGAAAGGGAATAGCCCTGCATGAGCCCGACAGCAGCCTCCTTTGGTGATTCCGAGCCCTTGATGAGCTTGATTATTGCATCAATATTCTTCAGGGCAATCCTAAGCCCCTCAAGTATGTGAATCCTCTCCTTTGATTTCACGTATTCAAACTGCGAGCGCCGCCTAATTATTTCCAGCCGGTGCTGCACGTAGATTTCAAAAAGCCCACGCATGTTGACTGTCTTTGGGCGGTTCTGGATAACACCCAGCATATTTATCCCAAAAGTGGTCTGCAAATGGGTGTGAGTATACAGTTGGTTGAGCACAACTTCGGGGTCTGTTCCGCGCTTCAAGGATATGACAAGTCGCATGCCCTCCCTGTCAGACTCGTCGTTCAGCCCAGAAATCTGCTTGATGACATCCCCCTTGACGCAATTGGATATCTCCTCAATGAGCATGGTCTTGTTCACCATGTAGGGGATTTCCTCAACAATTATTGCCTTGGGCTCATTGTTCTTGTCTGTTTCAATACGGGTCTTACTCCGAACAAGTATCTTGCCGCGCCCGCTCATGTAGGCGTGCCGTATTCCCTCATCCCCATAAACCTCGCCACCTGTTGGGAAGTCAGGGCCAGGCATTATTGCAAGAATCTCCTCAACACCGATTTCAGGATTATCAATGTAAGCAATAATTGCATTGCATGCCTCGCGGAGATTGTGCGGCGGTATGTTGGTTGCCATCCCCACTGCAATTCCCGAGCCGCCATTGATAATCATGTTTGGCAGCCTGCTGGGCAGCACAACCGGCTCATTTAGTGAGTTGTCAAAGTTGGGCGTAAAATCAACCGTGTCCTGGTCCAAGTTTTCCAAAATCTCAATTGCTGGCTTGGCAAGCTTGACTTCAGTGTACCTCATTGCTGCTGCGTTGTCCCCATCAATGCTTCCAAAATTGCCCTGGCCCTTAACTAGCGGATATCTTAGTGAGAATTCCTGAGCCATGCGAACCAGGCTGTCATAAACCGCAAGGTCACCATGTGGATGGAATTTACCCAGCACCTCACCCACAACCCTTGCTGCTTTCTTGAATGGCTTTTCAGGCACAAGCCCCATTTCATACATAGCAAAAAGGATTCGCCTGTGCACTGGCTTGAGGCCATCCCGCAGGTCTGGCAAGGCCCTGCCAACTATGACAGACATGCTGTAATCCAGGTAGGATTCCCGCATCTCGTCCTCAATAAGCCGGTCTTTCAGTATCTCTGCCATGTCGAGCCAGGAAGGAGGATAAATTGTTTATTAATCTTTTGATTCAGTTGGCGGTAAGAAAAAATGAAAAAGCATTTTATTCTAAAGGCAGCAACAATAATGGCGGTCGTCGTCGCTATTGCTCCTCCCGGGGCACCCCGGGGCCGGCCCCCGCCCGGGCGGCGCCATTGTTGCTGCATTGAAAAAGATTTAATCCCCTATAAACAACCACTTAAAAATGGTCACATAAGAAAGTTTTATTAACCAAATCAACTCCACATTTTCGGGGGTGGGTGGAATGGCAAACAAGATATGCATTGTTGGCACTGTGCACATGGATATTAATGGTGAGAAGAGGCTAGATTATATTTTGGATAAGTATTCTCCGGACATTGTCGCAATAGAGCTTTCAGAAGATCGTACCCGCGGCTTTCCTGCGACCCAGAAGGAAAAGGAATCCCGGCTTGAGGAGGATATCAAGAAGGCAAATATTGGTCAAGGGCCCCTAAACCCCACTTTAATCGGAATTGCCAAAGAACTTTACAAGGCCTCTGGCTTTGAGTATTATTCTCCAAAAAAATATGTTGATGCCCACCCGGGCACCCGGCTTGAGTATGTTGACCTATCTGTGTTTGGAGAGGGAGATGAGACAGGCCAAAAGGCCATGGGGGAACTATTGAATAATGCTGTTAAGAATATCCCTCCCCAGGTGCGTGCTGGAGTGGATCAGATGATGTCACGGATGGGGAAGGATGCTTTTATTGCAACCCTGCAGCAAAGGGTGGACATGGCTTACAAGATGCAGCCCCTGCTGGGGCTTATGACCCCGCTAATGAGGAGCCCGAGAGTGCTGGACCAGCTCAACAGGACATACCCCAAGGAGTCTGTTGACGTGATTAAGAAAATAGTCAGCCCGGATAGGGATGAGTACATGGCCAAAAAGATACGTGAATTAAGCCCACAGGGCAAGGTCCTGGTTGTTTGCGGATTACTCCACATGAAGGGAATAAAAAAGAGGCTTTCAGACCTGCATCCACGAGCGCTATCGCTGCTTAATTACAAATCAATTTGAGGGAAGCCCATGGGCATATGCCTAGTTGGTACAATACACACCGACCTTTATGGTGAGTCACGCCTAAATCGCGCAATAGATAAATTATCTCCAACAATTCTAGCACTAGAGCTATCCCCGGAAGGCGCGTCACGTTTTGAGAAGGAGATGGATTGTACGAAATTGGACAACCAGATTGATGGCCTCAACCTTGAGCTCACACCCAAACAAAAAGAAACCTACCTAGAGGTTAGCAAGAAATGCAGTGCAGCAATTGGGTTTGAGTACAGGGCCATTAAGAGCCATGCCCGCGTACATCCGGAAGTGCAGGTGGAATATATAGACCTCCCGCTGGCAAATGGCGATTGGAATAACGCCGATGCGGCCAGAATGGTTTTCAAGATGGAAGCCCAAAAACTTTTGACAGAAGAGCCAGGGGTTGCTGAAGGAATCAAGAGCGTATTGGACATGGGGGTTGAGGAATATGTTGCCCGGGTCCAGGCAGAGGTTGAGGAATCCTATCCGCGATGGAGGTTGTATGAGCGCCTCACACCGCTGGTTCAAAAGCCCGGGCTATTGGACAAGCTTTATCAAATACTCCCGGGCGATTCTGTGGATGAAATAAAACGGGTCTTGAACCCAGAAAGGGACGAGCACATGGCCAAAAGGATCCGCGAGCTGAGCGCCCAAGGAACTATAATTGCAGTTGTCGGCCTGGCGCACCTATCAATTCTAGAAAAAAAGCTTAAGGATTTGAACCCAAAGGCAATTCCGCTCTCACAATATTCTCTACTCTGATTTCGGCAGCTGCTCTTCAGGCTCTGCTTGCACATTTGCAGGATTTGGTTCTGCATTATTTGGCTGCGGAATTTCAACATTTTGTTCAGGTTGCGTCGGAGCCTCAACTTTCGGCTGCTGCTGCATCTGCTCCCTAAGCTTGTTGAGGTTGTCAACATCGAAGTACTCAAAGAATTTAGGGGTTAGCTTGAGCTTGAATGACCTGCCGTACTTTTCCCTGGCGACGAAATCAGAATCCTCCAGCATTTGGATGTGCTCGTAAGCCTTGTTGTTCCTTATCCTTATTATGTCTGATTGGAGGATTGGAGCCCTCCATGCGATTATTGCCAGTGTTTCCAGCACAGCCTTTGGGAGCTCAGTCTCAACAATAATGCTGCGGACAAGATGCATATGCTCCTCGCGGACTGTAATCTTCCAGTTATCTCCCTCTTCAATTATCATCAGCGCAGTTTCCTTCCCCTTGTAATCAGACTGCAACAACCTCAATGCCTCCAGAACAGATTGTTTTTGAGCCTTAAGTATTGTTGCCAGCTCTTCAACTAGCATTTTTCTGCCAGAAGAAAACAACAATGCCTCAACCTGCTGCTTCAGACTCATTTTAGCTTCTTCTTGAGCGAGTAAACCTTGTCCTTCTGCTCAACAAGCCCATTCTCTTCATAAAAGTCCAATATCGCCTGGAGGTTCTCTTCCTTAATGCCCGTGGCCTTGGAGATTTCACTAGTTGGTAAAGGCCCGTCCTTCAGTGCCATGGAAATTGCATTTTTTATAAGGATCTTATTGGCATCCTCATGGAGCTGCTTTTCAGCAATTGCATCTTTCAGGGACATATCCGTTTTGTGGAGGCGTATGAGTATATCCTGCATAAAATCCTGAAGCTCCTCATTCCTCAGTTCAATCCTATCCGGGTCTATTATTTCAATGTGGGAGGGGAGGTAGTCAAAGCAAAATTGGGTTAGAGCATCCATATTCTTGAATTCCACTTCCACTTCTGTGAAGGTGGAAAATACCCTTTCAAACTCCTTTGTCTCAGCCTTGTCCTTTTTCGTGACCTTCATTCCCTCCTTATCATCCATATCTTTAAGGAGCAGGTCCATTGTATCTTCAACAAATTTCTTAGGAGAGCCGGCTATTTCAATAATTGCCCTTGTATGGAAGACTGTCATGGGTTTGGAAGTCTCAAGCCCGGTTTAAATAATTTTCCATAGCATACCACAACAAAGTAATACGCTAACCCCCAATAGAATATCTTTCGCAGCGACCCGCGCAGCCAGGTTGCTTGAGCTATAAATCTCATTTTTTGGTGGTGCTTGCTGCTTAACTGGCTTTTGTAGAACCACCCTGAATTTTGCCGTTGAACTCTGGTTTCCCAGCCAGGCGATGATTGAATATTCCCCAGGTTTCTTTGGCTCGTATTCCCTCCGCCCGGCAAAGGTTGTTGCAGTCCTGGGCTTTACAACCCCCTCGCCGGTTTCAATAGTATATTTTATTGTATAATTATTTGCACCCTCAAACCAATAAGCAATTGTTTCCCCAACCTGGACCTCATCCGCACTTAATGAAACAGAAAAAGCAAAAACTGGCTGGATGAGAAGTAGCGCAAGAAAAAGTAATACCGGCTTCATTGGGCCAAAATTAATGGCGGGCTTTAAATTAACTCATATGCAAAAACCGGAGAAGATTTGATGTGGCCTCGCGGGGCTGGGCCAAAGCAAGTCACTCCAATCAGAACGATGCCCAGGAGCAACCACCGCGCCCTAGCCAGGACCCAAGCCCCAGCGAGAACCCTCTCACTCTCTTTTTAGAAGATAACTATAATCCCCACACTCTTATTTAAATTAATTGATGGTGAAAAGTATATTTTTCAGTCACTGGTTCTCGTATTGCTGGACCTCATTGCTCTTGATTTCCAGCGAAACCCCTGCCTTTAGAAACAGCTCTTCTGTGTCCTTGTCAACATGATAACGTTTTTGGCAAACCACGCGCTTGATGCCCGCGTTAACAATCATTTTTGCGCAGGTGTAGCACGGCGTCATGCTGCAGTACAACGTTGAATCCCTCAGTGCGATTCCAAATTTTGCTGCCTGGCAGATTGCATTCTGCTCTGCATGCACTGTCCTCACGCAGTGCGTTGAGGTTTTCCCGTCATCATGCGTGGTCTGCTTGAGCTGGTGCCCGGCCTCATCGCAGTGGGGCATCCCTGCCGCAGATCCCACATAGCCCGTTGTGAGTATCTGCTTTTCCTTGACAATGACGCACCCAGACATGCCGCGGTCGCAGGTTGCGCGCTTTGCAACCTCATTAACAATGCCCATAAAGTAGGCGTCCCAATCAGGCCTCATGTTCAAACCACTTCCAGAATTTATCAAGCTCTTCCTGCAGCCTTGCTTTGCCTTGCTCGCTGTTGTTAATTGTATAATCGGCCATTGCAATCGGGCCCCCTTTTTCAAGGTTCTCAATCTCCGAGTAATCGCGCTCTGCGGGCGTGTTCTTCTTGAAAAAATCCTTTGTGGAGCGCTCTTCCCTGGTCTCAGCCCGTAGATACCTTATCTTGGGTGGGGCGTAGACTGCAACTGTAAAGAATTTTTTTATTTTTGCCTTGAAATATTTGTATTCTGACCAGGACATCATGTTGTCAATGACAACATCCCCTTTTTTGAGCATCACTTCAATCTCGGGGAAGTTGAGCTTTGCATAGGCATCCATGCCGTATTCCTCGCGGAGCTTTTTCCTCATGATTTGGTTTGTGGCTTCTGTGTTTTCAAGTCCGGCTTCTATCAGTTTTTTCTCGGTAATTGCCCCCAGGCGGATATACCTAAAATCCCTGGACCTCAGAAAATTGGATACCTCTGTCTTTCCGGCAAGCGTCATGCCGACAAGTGCAATAGCCACCCCAACCATGCTAAAACCTCTTTGTCCAAACTATATAAATTTTGTTGCGTGATAAAAACAGCGAGCAGCAACAATGGTGCCGCAGGGACGGGGGATGCCCCCTACGGGGTGTCCCTGGAGGAGCTTTAGCGACGACGGCCGCCATTATTGTTGCTGCCATCAATAATTTCTTATCTTTATTTTTCTTCATCTCCGACGGGGAATTCGTATACTACTGGGTTGGAAAATCTGTTCACCATTTTATAGTGGGACAAAAACTTTTAATAGGAAGTATTCTAACTCTTATTAAAAAAGAGGTGTCTCGATGGGTTTCCTAGATACAGTTAAAGGGGTCTTTAGCAAGAGCAGCCAACAGAGACAGCAAAAGACACTTCCCCCGCCACCCATGGGAAACCTGGGTGCACCGTATTCTGAAGAGATTGTCCCGCCTCCCAAGGTGACAGACTTCGATGAAGAGATTCCAGAATTACCAGACCTGGAGATACCAGAAGGAGTAGAGGGCAGTCCAAGGGTTTCAGTTCCAACCCCGCCAATACCTCGCCCCAAATCCAAGGTTGTCCCTCCACCTCAAGGACAAGAAACCCTGGATGAGGTTCCGGGAGAAACTGAGCCTGAGTGGGGGGATGTCAACATTAGTGACATTAGCTTCCAAAAGATAGAGACCTCTAAGCTGAAGAATCCAGAGCCTGTCGAGACAAAACCTCATTTTCCAGTAATTTCTGAGCCTGTCCAGCTCACCTATGTGAGCAGCGGGCAGGAGTATATCAGGGAATTCGCGTTCATGCACATAATGAAGAACCTAAAGGAAGTCCAAACCAGCGTTTCAGGGAGCAAGCATTCAGGCAAGCTTTCCCGCCTTGATGAGCAGAGGCAGGCCGCTGTTGGGGAATTCCGCAAGGAGCTCAAAACAATTTTTGAGACACTAGAAGAGATAGACAAGATTGCATTCAAGAGGTGAATTTGATGGCTGAGGATAAGACTGTTTTTATCAAAGTTGATGATTACGAGAAGATTATTTCCAAGGTGAAGACCTTGAACCAGCATCTCCAGAAGGCCAGGGAGCAGCTTGCCTTGATAAAAGACCTGAAGAGGGATGAGGATGCTGAGATTTTGGACTGGGACAAGGAGCTTGAGACCATGAGCCAGAAGGTTGAGTTCATTACAGAAACAATGTCAAAGCAGGCCTAAAATGAGCATATTCATTAAAATCACTGAGCCGAACGAACTACGGAAGGCAATCTTGGTTTCCAAGATTAATTCCCTGAACAGCCTGAAAAAGTGCGAGACAGATTCTGACACCAGAGCGAAGGTTAAGGAAAAGCTTACGGGCCTGGACAAGCAGCTGGAGATATTGCCAGACGAGGTTAAGGGGGTAATTGCCCACATGCCTTCCCTGGACATGGATAAAGTTGGGTTCAAGTCGCAGCTGCTGCAGTGCACCATCTGCGGGCAGACATTCAAGACTGAGAAGATGCTGGGTGCGCACATGAAAAAGGGCCACCCTGATGAAAAGAAAAGCCCGAGCGAGATTGCTGCAATCGAGCGCCAGATTGAGGCAATTGAGAAGCAGATAACCGAGCTGTGATAATTCTTTTTCCAATATTCTTGATGTAAATAGGGTACAACTTAGAAAATCCAGTTATTAACTTGTTAAAACTTAGTTTTTGTAAACCAAAAATTTCTCGACCAGAAATCAAAATTCCAAGTACTTTTGAGTACCACTAAGGTACCTAGAAGTACTGGCCAGGAAGCAGTCTCACCTAAAATTTTTTATTGGAATTATTCTACTCGCAACCTTTTTAAATTCCCCTTATTTCTGTGCCAGTTACGTGGGGATGCCGGAGCGGTCAAACGGGACAGACTCAAGATCTGTTGGCTTAGTGCCTACGAGGGTTCGAATCCCTTTCCCCACATCTGCTTTTTCTGATTTCTCGTCAATAAATCACGATTATGGTGTAAAACATGCGCATATTTTTCGCATAAATGAAGATTTCTTAGAATGGATTACTTACCAAGGGTTCATCCCTAATCATGTGTCTCACCTTAGGTCTTATTTTAACAGGCATTTACGCGGTAAGCGCTTCAAAAGCCCACAAGAGCTTGAAAGATACATACAACAACAAACACATGGTGTACACGCTTTAACCAACACTGCAAGAGTATACCTTCGTTACTGTGAAAAGCTTGAATTGTTGCCAGAACCCATTATAACCAAATACAGAAGTGTGCTTAAGATTTCTAAAAGCAGGAAAGATTTCTTTGTGCCAAGTAATGAAGAGGTTATCGCCAATTATAGAAAAGTGGCTTCTGTACCCAAGTATTCTCTTGTATACCTTGTGCTTGCTACATCTGGAATACGCTATATAGAGTGCCTAACGCTGCTAAAAGACTTACAAAGCCATAAATTCACTATAAATGGCAATTATGCTTACTCTAATGTTAGCCTATTAAGGAATACCAAGAATATCAATAACATATACATTCCATTGTTTGTGTTTCGTCTGCTTCAGCCAGTAAATAGCTCTTACGATAGTCTTCGTCAGAAATTCCACAAAAAAGGGTGTACCTTCTCTCTCAAATACCTCAGGAAATGGCACTATAACCTCATGCTATACAATAATGTCCCGGAATCAGTGGCAGATTTCATACAGGGTAGGGCTAGCCAATCCATCTCAGCTAACCACTACTTAGCCAAATCCCAACAGGCGTCATTCTGGTATGAAAAGCTTGTGCCAGTATTAGAGAATATGCTCCATAACAACAATATTTCCAAGGAGGGTGACTGAAATGTTAGGCACACCAATATAATGGCCAAAAACAGACAATTAGACTATTCCAAACCTTACTCTATTGGAGTAGTTTAACTATAATGATAAGCATAAATGTGGATGTTGGTGATATGCATGAGAAGGACGATAAGGTTTAATGAAGTAGAAGAGTTGAAGTTAGCTATGTTAGCCAAGTATCTGAATGAGGAGGATATGAGTAAAGTTGTGAAATTTGGCGTTGAAACTGCTCTAAAACACATAGAATTTGTCACGGAAGCACTTGTAAGCAAAGATTGGGACGTCGTATTCATGAGAAAGCGCCAATCAAACCCGATAGCCAGAAGAGTGTATTAACAGTAAAATCAGCTCAATTTGTCACGGAATTGGCTCCAAATGTCAGACATTTTGATGGTTACGCATCTTTAAAGTTGTTTAATCAGGAGGGGGGGCTTATAATTGGCTATGATTAAGTGTACTTACAACCATAAAAACTTGATTTATCACATGTTAAATGACTTTCCATATCTGTAAAATACGCGTTTGTCACGCTACTCTCGCACTGAGAGTAAGTAAGAGCTCCCGAATAATCCTCAAAACATTTTTGAACCCATCCCAGATAAAATCTATCATGAGCCCACTGTTTACAATCCTCTACGACACAATCTGCAAAGAAATAATTTGCAAATCCATCTATTTGCCAGTTTCCATTTATTAATCTCAGCGTAATCCCTGGAGTCTTAACGTCATTGCCTGATTTTATAAAAGACATTGTAAAATAAGCATAAGCCAAATCTTTGTTTTGAATTACAACTTTATCATAGATTAGATTAAATTTACCATTCATCGCAGCTGATGTTGTGGCGAAAGTAATAAAATCTTCTTTAGTTCTTCTTGCTTGGAGTCCAGGTATGAAATAATTATAGACTGTTCCGTAATCTTCTTGTTGCCAAGCAATTGCAAAACCTTGGGCAGCTCTTTCCTGGTTACTTTCTCCAGAGGAAATTCCTCCCTTCGCATTAGATTGAGAAGTTGAGGTTAAAGTCCCCCTTAAACAAGCCCCGAAATTGTATCCGCAAGTAGTATCTTGAGGGCAGCACCAGTTATTAGATAGAGATTGGCAACAGAGTTTATTTCCTTGACCACAACTCATACACTTACCGCCACACGTTTCAAATCCACTCTGGCAGGATTTTGTCGTGCATCCAAAAAGGGGGGATAGAGACAATAAAAGAAGAATTGAGAAGAGAAATCGGATATTGACGTTTTCCATTAATATCTGGAAATAGATGTCGATAATATAAATCTTTCGAAATTATCTACTTAAAAGTTAAAAGGTAACACTGAACACGACGATACCCTCAAACAATCTTATTAACGAAGGTTTGTTAAGTTATCATAGATATTTTTAAATATTGGAGAAATTTTTAGAAAAACAAAATGCAACTCAAATTTGGCCACTTAAGCCTTACGCAAACGTATAAAAAAGAATTTTCAAAGTTCTTACAGATTGTAGACGAAATTGTGAAACACTTATCCTCAGATGTTAAATCGAAAGAGGAGCTCGATAATATATTCTTAAAAAGAGAACCATTAACTCGCGATAGATTAAAGGATAATGAATCACCTGAGGCTTATACTAGAAAAAATATCATAGAAAAAATTTTCATTTTTTTAGGATATTCTGAACGAGATATTAAGTCTGAAACAGGTGTAGCGTGGGCCACCAAACGCAAAGTAAGCGATTATAAACTGGTTATAGAGGCTACACCCATATTATGCGAAGCCAAACCTTTGAATACAGATTTGTATTCTAAAGATACGGGTATGGCCCAAGTTAAAGATTGGATTCTAAACAGAAAATCTGTAGCTGATTACGGGATTGCTACTAACGGATTTCAATGGATACTAATAAAGTATGATT
>CAIWSB010000047.1 GCA_903915225.1 uncultured Candidatus Woesearchaeota archaeon | reverse complement strand
TTGATGATTTGATCAAGTTTGCTCAGTATAATGAGGACTGGGAGCCAATATTCAATGATGCGAAAGACAACATTGTGGGATTCACCTCCTATTTTATGCAGGAGTATGATTGGAGGACACCCTTTAACTGCGACATTTACAAGCCAGGTGAAGAGTACAGGATAGTGCTTAGGGACAGAGAAGGTATTCTCGCAGATTATTCTTCGCCAAGACTCCACGATGTTTACGAGAGGGTAAGGGCTGGATTCCAAAGCAAGATAGATGCTGAATTCAAGAAGAGGGCTGCTGAGGCTGTTGATAGCGTTGCCAATTATTTGTGCAGAAGGACTGATTGATGGTAAATGAACTGACGCTGGAAGAGATGGTAACCTTGGGGCGCAGGGCGAGATGGTGGGAGTTCGGCAAGGAAACGCCAGAGGAAACGATTTGCATTGGGAACTTCTACTTGGATTATGATATTAAGGTGGAAATCTCAAAAACTCCTGCGGGATATAGCATACTTATTAGAGATTCAGAAGGTGTGATTAATAAAATCGGGAGCGAAAATCTGAATGAGGTTTTCGATGATGCATATAAGAAGTCCCTCCAAACCCAAAAACACCACCTGCAGCAAAGGCAGCTGACCCATCTTTACAAGCCCAGGGGGCATCCTTACCAGGAGTTCGGGTTCCCAATAGAGGATGCAACTGAGCTGGTGAGGCTCTATAAGGGATGGGATGCAGACACTGAGAACCGGGCAAAGCTCGATGAGAATGAGCGGGTGGATGAGACAAACAGACCCAATGCGTATTTTGTCCACATTCCCGGCATAGATACAGAACTTCTTGTTTACAGGCATGAGGGGAAATACAGGCTCACCATTATGGACAAGGAAGGTGTGCTCTGGGATGAGACAGCGCTAGAGCTTGGGGCGGCATTTGACTATGCCAGGGAATGCTGGACTACGAAACATGATGCGCTCCTTGGGGAAAGGCTAAACAAGGTGAGGGAATTGATAGATGGACGCATTATGTTAAAAGGACGCGTATTTTTATATGACACAAAGACACAGTCGCCTACGCCCGGAAGAGGACCCGGGGGTGAAATTTGAGCATTCCCGCGACAATGTTGTAGGGCACCTGATCAATTCTTGTGTTGAATATTGTCACAGAGTCATTGTAGAACTCCCGGCGGTCAGCTATCTCGTCCTCGAGCTCAGTTATCCTGGCTTGCAATTTTAGGTAATTGCTGCTGGCCTTGAGTTCTGGGTAGGATTCAGCCACTGCAAAGAGGGATTTCATAGCTACGCCCTCGTGCTTGTAGGCCTTTGCCTTTTCATCCACAGAGGCGGCTTTGAGGAATGCTAACCTTGCGCTGGCAACCCCCTCAAACACCTTTTGCTCGTGCTGTGTGTAGCCCTTGACTATTGCAACCAGGTTCTCCAGCTCATCATGGCGCTGTTTCAGCAGCACATCGATGTTCGCCCAGGATTTTTTTATGTTGTTCCTCAGGAATATGAACCTGTTGAATATGGACATAACATAAATTAGGAGAACCACTAAAACCCCGAGCGCAATCTCCCAAATCATTTTCAGAACGGATGGAATGCAAACAGTGCAATGCCTGCTGCAAACACGATAAGTCCAACAATTAATAATCCCAGGGCCTGCATCTTTAGCCCCTTGATAAGCTCCTTCTCGCTTTTTGTGGTGATTATGAATGTCTTGTCCTGGTCGCCGCGCTTGATGACATTCTTGTTTGAAGCGTCAAGTGCAGCAGTGCCCATGATAAATATATTCTCATTTGGCTCAAGGAAGTACTCAAAATATTTCCTGTCGCCAACATTGGCAATTATCCCCTTCTCGCTCTCTATGGGCATCAGCTCAGCTGGGTCTGGCTTTGCGCCCTTGAGGAGTGAACCGATGAATGACATAAGGCCGACCCCCGACTTCTGGTAGAACATTTTTTTCACTGGGAGGTCGAACTCCGCCCCCTTGCTGTCAATGGGCACGCTACCGCTATCATCCCTTAAAGAGAAAGGCAAGCTCTGCTCTCCCGAGTTTACATCATCCCAGTTGTAGCTGGTGTGCGTTGCCCCCTTTGAATCTTTTGAGGTGTGCTGCCTGTATTCTTTTACTATATACTTATAGTACACACACTTAGTTTTTGAGAAAGGCGCCTCAATTGTCTTGTCACCCAGTATCGTTCCCTGAACCTCAACAAGCCCCATTGCCAAGGCCCGTATTTTAGACGTGGGCGTGTCCTGGATTAAGGTGTACTTATGCCTCCTCGTAAGCCCATAATAGAAAATCCCTGCCCCACCACCACCCAACAACACTCCGAATAAGTATGAAAACGCACCCATAATGCAAAAATTGTCGATTTAATATTTAAAAGTTTCTAAAAATAACAGCGAGCAGACAATGGCGCTGGCGAGCCGGGGGTTGCCCCCTGCGGGGTGGCGAGTAGGGCATTTGCAGCAGCAAATGACCGTCAGCTGCCATAGTTGTTGCTGCCTTCAAAAGAAGATTAAGAGAAGAACTAAATCAATTAAACCGCGCCTGTGCGCTCTGCCCAGTCCAGGATTTCACTAAGCACAGGCATTACAACTTTTTTCTTCGCATCAGCCATGATGTCGCCATCAAATTTGTACACCAGGGCCTGCAGCCCCATCTCAAGCTTGTCGCACTGGTTCACGAAGTTTGCTTCGGGCGTTGTGTTCTCATTGAACTCATTCCAGAGCTCGGTCGCTTCCAAACCACTGAAAACGCGCCTTACACCGTCTTTCTCAAGCTCCTCCTTGTGGGCAAACTTATAGGTGTCAGTAGGGGTTATATCACCGTGCACTTTCTCCGGAATGTCATGGACCAAAGCCATGGCCATGCTCCTAGCAAGGTTAATTTTTAGATTGTATTCCTTTCCTACCACATAAACAAGAAGGGCAACCCCAAATGAGTGCTCTGCAACGCTCTCGCATCTCTGGCTGCTTGGCAGTCCATAGTCCAGCCAGCCCTGTCTAGGTAGGGATTTCAGGGCCATGTATGCGTTAACTATCCTGTCAATTCCTTCCTTCATGCTAATAAAGCAGAAAATACCTCTTTATAAACCTATCGGATTTGTACCCCTGGACAGTGGTTATTTATGGCAAAATTTATATACCAAATGGGATTTTTGGGTTTTATGAGACTAGTTAAGGGGGATGAATCCAATCTACAGGGGACTGTGGTTGTGTACTCAAAGTTCAAGCCTAGCGAGTGCGGTGAGAGCTGCCCAGACTGTTCCATGGATGATATCGGGGAGATATGCTTTGCACTTTATGCCACCAATGATGAAGAGACATTTAAGAAGGAGATGAAGAACGTTAAGGGGCTTGAGGAAAAGCTCCTCAAGGCCATGAACAGCATACCTGATGACATGAAGGGGCCGCTGCGGCACATGTTTGTTAAGCCAACGACAATTGAGGAGTCTGACATCCCATTCATGAAACACGATGTGTTTTATGTGGGTGAGGTAACCGATGCTGCGGCCTGTGCCCACCTTGTCATGCTGGGGCTGGAGATGTATGCTGTAAACCTCCATGACCAGCTGAGCCGGAATACGGGCAGGCTTTGTGATGAGGAGCCTGAGGAGGTTTTGAATTACAAGGAGATTGACAAGAAAGAGGCCTTGGGATACATCACAAAGAATTTTGTGGACCCTATGATAAAGGCAGCCGAGGCCGGCAGGGATTTCTTTGACATACAGGAGAGGTTCATGCTGTTCAGCTCTCCCTCGCCATTTACTAATGATTGCCTTGAGCTCTGCAAGGTCATTGAGAAGTGCGGTGCAAAGCAGGACCTGGAGCTGGTGACTGCATATGCCTCAAAGATTGCAGCGATTATCGGCCAGGACTACGAGACCGCAAAGCTCAAGCGTGAGGAGATTGCCCGCTACAGGGCATTAGGTCGTCCGAAGGTGGATTGAAATGGTTTCTCAAGGGGCTCGCGAGAATTATCTCAATGCATTCAAGGCAGTTGATCTGGCTTCCCTGGAATACAGGGCTGAGTTCCATGATGAGCAGGGCGTTGTTCGGAGCGGGCGTGTCATATCATTAGATGACAACCTGGTGATGCTGGGTTCTGATGCTTTCAATGGGTGCTTTATTTTCTCAAAGTCAGGGGTTGAGTTTCTCAAGCTGGGCGAGCCTTCCTACATGATGGGTGACACGCCTTTTTACAACATAATTGTGCGCTCCAATGGCAAGGAATACCCGGTGACTGTTTCAAAGCTAGGGGAGAATTACAGGGTCTCGCTCAGGGAGCCTTGGGTTCCTTCAGGATCCCTGCCAGTTGAGGCTGAGCCTTTCGAGTATGATGCAGCTGCATGGGGTTTATTGCTGTTTCAAATTGGGCAGACCCTTGAGAAGGGAATCCTCGAGCCTGCCAAGAGGTTGAAAATAGATTTCCGGGGAACTCCGACTAACAACATTGAGATTGAGAAGCAAAAGCCAGAGATTCTGGAGAGGATTGCCAACGCCCTGGAAACGTGTGAGAAGCTGACGGAATTCGTTTACAATGCCAGGGATGTTGCGAAGAAGTTAGGATATTCTTTTGAGAAAATGATGTGAAGTCACTTCTTTGATTTCTCAATGATGTATGCAATGATATAGACTATAACCCAGATTATGATTAAGATGAACACTGGGATTGCTATTGTTGCCAGGATTTTCCTCACTGGGTTGGGGAAGAAGTCTCCAATGGTGAATACCGCGAGAAGGTATAAGACAAGTAAATAAATATATTTTACTGGCGGCAGCAGGTCTTTTAGTTCCATGGGATGCTTTTTGGATATATTCTTAATAAAGTTTTCTGAAGAAAGTGCAGCAACAATAATGGCGGCTGTCGCTCGGTGCTACACCGAGCTCGTCTGACACCCCGTAGGGGGCAACCCCCGTCAGACCAGCGCCAATGTTGCTGCTATTGGGTTTTCGCAAGATGTTTCGGAAGGCGCTGTGATTGCCAATCTTCCCAAGCTTGCCTCAGGTTTTTTGGGAGATGGCTTGTTAGCCAATTATGTTCTTCGGCAAGTTTAATTTGAGAATTAGCTTCTGCAACTATTTTCAGGGAATAGTAAGCTGGCCCAAAGGCATGCTGAGCAACATGCGCTGTTGCAACTGCCTGGCCTGCTGCGCGGGCGGCATAGCAGGCTGCGGGGTTTTGTTTTGCTGCTCTTGCTGCCGCATGGGAATCTAGCGAGGCCTTGCGTATATCTGCCATCTTAAACACGCCTGTGCGGATATATTCCCGGCAGGCCTCTATTGCTTTGCGCGGACGTTTATCATTTGGGTATGCGTTCTCAAAATATGGGAGCACGCGCTCAGCGCAATCTGCAGCCCAGATTGCCAGCGATTTCTGGTCCTGTTTGCTGAATTTCTTCATTGCTTCTGTTAAAATAATCTAAATTTAATAAACGTATCTACAGAATAACGAGATTTATCTCCAAGGCCATCTTACCAGCTTAATGCCAAAGTCGGGCTCGCCCAGTGCTTTCCTGTCAAAAGAGAAATTGTGAAACTTCACCTCGGCCAGCAGGGCCTGTGCGTTTATTACTGCATGTGCCAAATCTCCCCCCACACCATTGTCCAGCATGAACTGGGCAAGCTCTTCTATGCTCAGGATTTTAGAGACACTCTTGTGGCTCACTTTCCCGGTCAGGCCAGTCTTCACTCCGAAAAGCCCGGCGATACGCCTCTCAAGCTCCTGTTTCTTTTTCTTCGGCTTGACATCCTCTACAAGCTTTGCGAGCTCGGTTTCAGGGTTAACAATCCCTGCAGGCTCTGGGTTGACCTGGCATTTGGGCCAGTAATGGCAGAGAATAGTATCAGGCGTGAGTGTGCCTGGATAGGCGCAGCTTCGCGCTTGAACGAGTGAATCATACCAGGTTTCTTTGTGCGAATCCTCATCTGGCACAAGCGTCCTTGGATCAACAAGAAAGCTGAATTTGACAAACTCGCCGCCAAAATTCCTCACTGCATTGGATCCAAGCCCGGCCTGGGCACTATTTCCGAGGTACACATTGCTAGGGATTGATGGAAGCTCACTGTAAACCGAAACCCCTGTCTCGCACCTTGGCCGAAGCCCGTGCTTTAGTATATCCTCCCTGAACACGCTTGAGGTGCCGTGATGAAGGATTATCTTGTCCAGCTTTAACAGCATCTCTTTTCTGTATCTATCCATAATGGGAGAAGTTTCATAAAATTTCAGAGGAAATATATCATCAACATCCATTA
>CAIWSB010000046.1 GCA_903915225.1 uncultured Candidatus Woesearchaeota archaeon | reverse complement strand
CTCCTTGGGAGCAAGCGACGTTTAAATACTTTATGCAAAAAGACCACTTTAGAATGGTAACTATTAAGCCTTAATTACGCCGTAGCCAATCAGGCGCCACCTGTTGGCAATCATCCTAGAAATCGTAACCCTTGAGCCAGGGGCTGCACATATCGGCAGCTTTAATCTACACTTAACATTGTTTTTGCTCAGCTCAATCACGAGCCCAACTGTTGCAGATGTGTTCACATTCAGCATCAGCCACTCATTTTGCTTCAGAGGATCAACAAGAAGCTTGTCCTTTGCCCCGACAACGCGCTTCAGCAGAGTAGTATCCAAATCTAAGTCGTAATGCACCTTTGGGAGTTTTCCAGGAAGCCCTGCAACAGAACCAGAGAGCTTGTCTGAAGCCACAACGCTCGGGTCAAGCAGTGTTGCAATCCCTGCTGAACCGCCTGGAGTGATGCTCTCCATGTTCATGCCCCCTGCGCGCAGGCTCACAATCTTAGTTGAGAGCGGCTCAAAAATCACCTTGCCCTCGCGCTCAATCTTGCGCCCAGGGCGGATTTCGATTGTCTCTCCAGCCTTTAGCTTACCCTGCACAAGCCCGCCCCCAAGCACACCACCTGAGAGCTTTTCAGGGTCGCTCCCCGGCCTGTTTATGTCGAATGAGCGCGCCACTAAAAACACAGGCTCCTTGTTGGCATCCCTGTGCGGCGTCTTTATGCGCTCCTCGATGGCCTCGATTAGGAGATTGATGTTTATCCCGTACTGGGCAGAAATGGGTATGACCGGCGCATCTGCAAAGTCCCCCAATTCCAGAAATTTCCTTATCTGCTTGTAATTATCAAGCGCCTCTTCCTCAGAAACAAGGTCAATCTTGTTCTGGATAACTACAACATTCTGAATACCGATTATCTTGAGCGACATGAGGTGCTCTCTTGTTTGTGGCTGAGGGCATTTCTCATTTGCAGCAACTAGTAGCAATGCCCCATCAATGATTGTTGCACCAGAGAGCATAGTTGCCATGAGGCTCTCATGCCCTGGAGCATCCACAAAAGAAACCTTTCTCAAAATCTCAGTAGGGCCCTTACACTTTGGGCACTGCTCTGCAACAGTGTATTCGTTGCATTTGGTGCATTTCCTGAAAATCGCGTCTGCATAGCCTAACCTGATTGTAATTCCTCTCTTAAGCTCCTCAGAATGCGTATCAGTCCATTTGCCGCTGAGCTTTTCAGTCAGCGTGGTTTTACCATGGTCAACATGGCCGAACAGCCCAATGGTTATCACTGGCTGCCCAACATCAGACTGTTTTTCTGCTTTCTTGCTCATGCTTTCTTGGCTTCCTCTGGTTTGCCTTCGGCTTCTACTTCTAACTTGGCTTTGCCGTAGGTAAGAATCTTGAGGTTAATCTGGGAGGTCTGGGCATGGATTGTGTTGCCTGCAAAGGTTTTCCTGACACGCGTGCCCTTCTTGACTGTCTTAATTCCAAACCCTCTTGTGGAAAGCACTTTCTTGCGGCCAGTTCCAATGGTGTCCTTTCTCATTGGGAAACCACAGTAGTCAGAGCCGCCGGTTATCTCAAACTCGTAGCCAGCAAGGCCAGCGCCATCGCCCTTCACCTTGTCTCCAATTACCTTGCTCAGGAAAGGCTTTGCTTCATCATCCTTGACGACACGCTGGTAGCATTTACCAGTCTTTGGGTCGCCTATAACAAGCTTAAACTCCACCATATTAAGTATCACCCCGAATTGACAATACGGTTAGGGTTTTATTCCTCCTTTAAATACTTTTCACTCAGATATCGAGGTTGCGCACCTCTTGCGCATGGCTCTGAATGAAATCGCGCCTGGGTTCAACCAGCTCGCCCATAAGAACACTGAACAGCTCGTCTGCTGCCATTGCATCTTCAATGCTGACCTTGTGCATGACCCTTGAATCTGGGTTCATTGTTGTATCCCAGAGCTGCGT
>CAIWSB010000045.1 GCA_903915225.1 uncultured Candidatus Woesearchaeota archaeon | reverse complement strand
CGGTGTTCCACCGAGCTCGCCGGCCACCCCGTAGGGGGCCGGAACACTTCGTGTTCCTTTCCCCCGGCCGGCCAGCGCCATTGTTGCTGCACGCTTTATCGTTGCCCGTCTTTTCCGTTTTCCACCAACAAATTTAAAAACCCCATATCTCTCAATGCCAAACAATGCAGGATCAGATATTTAATATTCTCACAAACAAGGATGCAGTCACCTGGAAATCAATGATTTTTGAGGTCATTGAGAAATACAAAATGGACCCTTGGGATATTGATATCTCGCTCCTGGCAAACAATTATCTCCAGATGATGAGAGAAGTAAAGCAAATGGATTTCTTCATAGGCGGCAAGGTGCTTATTGCTGCAGCATTCCTCCTGCGCCTAAAATCAGTAAAGCTGGTTGATGAGGACCTCACCGAGTTTGACAGGCTGCTGGCAGAGAGCCACATGCAGGATGATGATTTCATGGCCGACTTCTATGGAGAACTGGAAAGGGAGTGGGGCTCAGGAACAGGGCCATTGGACAGGCAAGCTGCTTACCCGCTGCTGCCCCGCACGCCCCAACCCAGGAAGAGGAAAGTGAGTATTTATGACCTTGTTGAGGCTCTCCAGAAAGCCCTGGAAGTTCACGACAGGAAAGTTCTTCGGGATATGGCTGCCCCGAAAGTTAAGCTCCCCGAGCGCACTAGAGACATTAGCCAGATAATCAAGGAGATTTTTGAGAGGATTAAAGGGTTCTTCCTTAGGAATAAATCAAACAAACTCACGCTTCAGCAGCTTATCCCATCAAATTCTAAAGAGGATATCATCCAAACCTTTGTGCCCTTGCTGCATCTGAGCCATGTGAGCCATCGGAAGATTGACCTGGTTCAGGAAGAGCCATTTGGCGAAATTGAGATTAAGCTGACTTAGGTTGCCCATCGGTTTAAGTCACTCATTCCTCCATCATAATACGGGCCTTGCGATGTGGAAGTGGTTGTGTTTTCTTCTTTCTTCGGGTTATCAATGTGCTTCTTGAAATTATCTGCAAACTGGATTAGCCTGCGCCTCCCCATGAAAACCATATGCGACAGTTGAGAGGGTTGCATAACCTCATACTTGGGGTTTTCTGCCTTGCGCATATCCTTACTCAATTCCCCAGCCACGTCAATTTCATTTTTAGAGATGTAATCCAATACCTTGGCCTTTAGTTCAGCATATTTTCCAGTGATGTTTATATCCCGCATGAATTGTTCTTGTTTTTTATCCTGGTTGATAATGGTGATGGCTTGGAACTGGATTAGCTTGTCCAGAGTCCTGAAATAGAATCCAACCCATTGCTTCTTTTCGCCAGAAGCGCACTTATCTATTTCTGGTTTGGCCAGACCTATATCCATCCCTGTTCCATATTTGTGCTGCTGATATGGCGGGAAGGCTTGCCGCGAATACTGCTCATAGATCATCTCCAATTTTAGTTGCGGCAGCCCTGTGGCCTTGCTGATTAACTCATTCATCTTTTGATTAACCATAAAGTAATTTGCATAGGCCTGCCCCATGCCGGTTATTTCCACAATTGTGTCAATGCTGCTCTTCTTAATGCCTCGGAAATACCTTGCATCAAGTGCATCGTATGATGGCACGTTCAAAGCCAGCTTTCCCCTTATTCCACCAATGAGGCCGTTGTAAATGCTGGTATACATGTTGTGGACTAATTCCCCAATGCTCTGGCGTGGTGCCTTCTCTTTCTTCTTCTGCTCCTGCAGGGCCTCCATTTCCTCAAGCTTGCGCTTTTTCTCCTCTCTCTTTAATTCCATATCGCGCCTCTTGATTTCTCTGAATTCCGCCCAATTCTTCTTGGCTTCCTTCACTGCAGTACCTATCTTGCTCACATAATCTGGATACTTGGCAGGATTGAGGGCCTTCACTGCTGGCACTGCAAGGCTCTTGTAACCCCAGACTGATGCAGCAATTGCAGCTGCCCCCAGCCAGGATGCGCCATAGTAAATTCCCTTACCTGTAAGTTTAAGCCCCTTGTAGCCATCATTTTTAGCAAACTTCCCGAGCCCTTTTAACCCCAAATAGCCATATTTCAGTGTGAATTTTCCGGTGTAATATGCTGCCATCGCAGCATACACAGGAAGCCTTATCAAATGGTGCAGACTGAAGCCTCCCGCCTTGTAAAGCCCAGAGCCCCAGGAATTGAATTTTTTCCCATAATCATATTTCTTAATCCTGTCCGTAAGGTTTCCTAAACTGCCATTAAACTTTTGGTAGAATGACGTGCTCCCAAATGGCATTTTTCCCCCACTAAATCCCAGCATCCTGATACCTAGTAGCGGAACCCAGCCCCCGGAGAGAAGGAAAACAAATGCACCAATGTTTTTGGTGGCATCCCAAATGTTGT
>CAIWSB010000044.1 GCA_903915225.1 uncultured Candidatus Woesearchaeota archaeon | reverse complement strand
TGCCGCCAGAAGATATTGAACTTCTTTAAGACGCCATTTAGCAATTGCGTATTAAGTCCGCAGCTAAACTCGGTTTTTCTCGTAGATAAAAATCTGGATGAAGAAACGAAGTTTCTGAACCATTTAGTCGCGGTTAGATACGTTGTTCAAACTAGCAATATGCCCCACAGGTTATGATTGTCATTTAACATTTGAGTTCAGGATTTTCAGGTCCTCGGTTGCGTTTTAAGAAGCGCACCCGCGGGGATTCGAACCCCGGGTCTACAGCTTAGGAGGCTGTCGCATTGTCCAAACTATGCTACGGGTGCATAGCGGTAACTGGTTCCAAGAACATTTTTAAATCTTTCGTGGATTCTATACTATATCTGTTCTTGTTACCTTTGTGTGTGATGGACAAAAGAAGGTGGCTGCAGCGACTCCACCTATTTTAAATGCGTCATCTAAGTAGGAATAATTAAAACGCATGCCATATAAAGCCGCGGCGACTCCTAACGCTGTTACTAAATATCCTGTACCCTTACTCACATTGGGCATGCAATATCTCTTTGCAACACCTGCTGTCATTCCTGCACCTGCCATCTTAAGAATATCATCAACTGGACCCCAGTTAAAGGCCAAACCTCCAACCATTGCTGAGATTCCCAAAGCGGCCTTTGTTCCCTCTGGCAAAGAATCATATTTCACTTTAAGCTCAACTGCCTTTTCAGTTGCGGCACTAGCTACGCGTGTAACACCAACCAAAAATCGCTCAAGCCTGCTGGGTTTTTCGGACGCATTTTCAGCCATATTAAGTCACCTCAAATGAATATTTACTACTACTTAGTAACTATTTACTTATAAACCTTTTGGTTGGAGAGAAGTATTGCTAAATGGTACAGTTCTCTAGAATAAAAGGAGCTTAAAGGGCTTATTTCTTCTTACTGAGAGTTATCTCAATCGAGGATACCCTTATCTCCTTCCCTTCCTCGTTCTTGAACTCCTCAGAATCAATCTTGACGTCGCTCTCTACTATGTTATCCAAGAACCTTTTAGAAGCAACCTCGGCAACATCAACTGCCTTCGAGATGAACTTTCCACGCGCCTTGACAATCACTGACTCTGCATTCTTTGTGGTAAACTGCATCACAACAGCTGTAACATAATTCATGAATGGTTTGTTGCCCACAAAGATTGAGTTGTCGGCAGTTGTCATGGTAATCACCCTTTCGAGGATTTCCTGGTCAACCTTGTTATGTAACCTGCAATGACGTTCCTGACCTTCTTGGAGTGTGTCTCAACAAACACGTCCACATGCTTTTTGTTGTCATTGAACTCATTGCCGAAGCTGTCATGGTACTTCTTGAACAGTGCTAGTGTCCTTCTCTTTATTGGCGTAGTCTTAATTCTGCCCATTGTGAGCTAGTTGTCAGAGAGTCTTTTTAAATCTTTTTGTTATTGGGGTGGTTTTAGAAGTTCCTTAACTATTCTCGCACCGAGCCTGCAGGTAATAGTATTTATGTCCTTGTCAGGGTTAATCTCAACCAGATCCATTGCCATTAGATTCTTCATCAAGGCTAGCCGCTGCACCATATGAAGCAGCTCACGTGAAGAGAAACCCCCAGGCTCAGGATGGCCTGTTCCCGGGGCAAATGCAGGGTCCACAACGTCAATATCTACGCTAAGGTATAGAGAAGGGAACTTTAGGCAGTTTTCCATTACAATTGTTGTCAGCTCATTTATGCCGAGGTTGTGGCATTGCTTCATGAAGAAGGTGCGGATATTGTGCTGCTTTAGGAAATCGAGCTCCAGCTTGTGGGGGTTCCGTATGCCTACCAGGACGATATGCTCGGGCTTGACAAGCCCATCCTTTACAAGCATCCTCAGGAAATCCTCATGGCTCGGGGGAGAGAACTCATTGACAGCATCAGGGTGCGCATCGAGCACCAGTAGCCCGTGGTTCTTATGCTTCCTCGCAAATGCCCTGAACGCAGGGAAGGTTATGCTATGGTCACCGCCTACAAGAATAGGGATGTCATCCAGCGAGGAGAGGAATTCCTCAATCACCATAAAGCTCTCATCAATGTTGGAATTGTTCAGCTTCAGCCCCTTTACATCTGGCCTTATTGGATTGAAGCTCTCTGAAACATAGCAGTTTTCCAGCTGAGAGATGACTGCATCTGGAGCTTTTTCACAGCCTATGTTCGCACCTAGGCAACCCCCTGAGAAGGGGGCCTTGATAATCAGCATCTTGGCTTTGATGCTTCAGGGATTTAAATAGCTATCGCGAAGATAAGTTTATTACTTCAGCTGCATTCTTAAAACCCATGGGGAAAATGGTGGCTTATACTTCTGACTTGCACGGTAACATGGTGCAGTATCAGAAGCTGGTTGACTATGCAAACAAAGAGCGCATAGATACAATAATAATAGGCGGGGACATTGCCCCAAAGGGGTTTTTCAGGGAAAACTTTATCTCCGGCCAGAGGGAGTTTCTTCAGGCATTACCTGGGTTCTTTCAGCAGCAGCAGGCTCGGGTCTTCATCATGATGGGGAATGACGACTGCGCTGCAAATATGGACGTGCTACTGGCGGCAGAGAGCGAGAAATTCCAGCTTATCCACGGCAAGAAGCTGCCCGTAGGTAACGGATTTGACATTCTGGGTTACTCATTTGTTCCCATCACGCCTTTTGGCATTAAAGACTGGGAGAAATATGATTTCAGCAATCCTTTACAGGCCTATAAGCAGAAGTACAGAGAACTCAAGGACTCGAATTCCAAGCTAGATGGGATTAAAAGCAGCCAAGAGGGATGGAAAGAATTTAGCTTCACTCCCGAGATGGAGAAGAAGGATTCAATCCAAAAGGATTTGCGGAAACTGCCTTTCAGTGGGGATGTCAGCAAAACACTCATCGTTTTCCACTCTCCCCCTTATGATTCCTTATTGGACCTAACTCTTGGAGCGAGGCACTTTGGCAGCATGGCAATCAGGGATTTTATTGAGAAGAAAAAGCCGTACCTAACGCTACACGGGCACATCCATGAAACTGTGCATGTGTCAGGTCAATTTTCCCAGAAGATTGGAGACACGCTTTGCATTAGCTCCGGTAACTCTGACCGCGGGAGTGATTTGGCTTTGATAGTGTTTGACATTGAGAATCCGTCTGATGCTAAAAGGCTGATAATCTAAATCGGGTTCATGAAGTCGCCCATGCGGGTTTGGCGGATTCCTAGGTGTTTGTAGAGCTTTGCTCCACGCAGCATATTAATAATATCTACTATTATTGCAGCAGCAAGCCCCGGGTGCCAATAGCCGAGGAATGCATTGACTTCTGCCTCCATTATAAGGAATTTCTGGTTGAAGAACCTGCTCTTGACAGAGAGGGCTTTTCTTCCCTTGAAGATGTTCTCAAGCGTAATCTTTGGCTCTATGTCCTTTTTCAGGGCGCTTTCAACAGCTGCAAGATAGTTCTTGGGGCTCATGTCTGCTGAGAGCTGATTCATTATTTCTGGCTCAGCGAGATCCTTGAGCACCTTCATATCATCATGGAGCCAAAGGGAGTATTCTGCGGGATTCGAACTGCTGAAAGAGCCCTCAATCCTTGATGCTATGCGCATTGACTCTGTCAGCACAAACCTCTTATAGCCCTCAGTCAGCTGCCTCATGGCATCGCCATACTTTCTGTTTATCTCAGAGATTATCTGGCCGATTATTTTTGTGTCAACGCCCTTGCCCTCATAGGCCACGATATCCATAAGGCTGGGGAAGTTCTTTATCCTTGAGAAATCTCTGTGCAGCAGGACAATTATTGAGCCGCTGTTCCCCACTTTGTGCCAAAATGACTCATAAATGCGCCTGCGTTCAATGTAGTCCGCCTTATTCTTGGCCACAAACGCATATTTCGCCCGGAAGTTTTTCACAGCATGCCTGCGGTTTTCTGCAAGGAACTCGGGGTACATCCTGAGTGCTAAGTCCATGGGGGGCAAATCACGGTTATAATCAATACCCCAAACTCTCTTCCTGGCTATCGTGCTCACAATAAGTGTGCCACCTGTGTTTTGCCAGCAGAGGCTGCCAACTGTGTCTGAGTAGTCATCCCTTCCAGTGGATATCTCAAAAGAGGAGCCAGAGTGCTGGGCAACGTAGACCGGGTCCTGCCCGTTGTGGTAAACCGAGAACCCTTTTGCAATGATTCGGTCCATTATTATTTTTCTTAAGCGGAGGTATTTAAATTTTGGGCTTTCTTAGTGAAAATTAATCCAGCCTCTCCGTTCCTGAAGGCATGAGGTGCAGTGCCTTTGTAAGCCCAGTTTGTTTTTCGGTAGAAATCAATTGCAGCTTTGTTTGATTCCCTCACCTTAAGGAATATTTGCTGGAATTGCTTCAAAGCAAAATCCACCATTGAGCTGGCCACACCCTGGCGCCTTGTGCCTGGCTCAACAACCAAAAGCAAAACAGTCAAACCATCAATAATAATGAAACCAAGAATTTTATCCTTTTCTTTGGCTAGGTAAAAAAAACACCCAAGCTTCTGCTCGAAGTATTCAACGGAATGGGCTGCCTTAAGAGAGATGTCAGCAAGGGCCTTCACAGCCTTTATGTCCTCCAGTTGAGCCTTTACAATCTCCATGGCTGATGAGTATTTCAGAACCTATAAAAATTTTTGGGTTAATCCCAATGTCTCGGTTAGGCATTTTCTTTCGGCCACTCTATTGTCTTAGTCGTTCTCCTAGCAATCTTTGTTGCGTCAAAATGAACCAGGATTCTCTTTCCCTTGACAGCATCCCAAACTGTTTCAAAGGGCGAACCGCTTATGTTTGCTATAATCTCGGGGATTTGGGGCGGATTCTCTGCCATTAATTCGCTTATCTTAACTGTCGTATCCTTGTCTCCTATAAGGAGAAATTCACTCCCTGGAGTTGAGTAGCATATGAACATAAAGGGATGGGGGATGGCAGCCTTGAGTGCAGCCTCATATTCTCCCCACGAATGGAAATCAGGCTTTTCATGGAGCTGGAAATTATCCTCTTGCGTGGAGAGTGCATCCTCCAGTTTCTGATCCCTCTTGAATTTATGCTCCAGTTGAGCCAGACTCAGCTTGGAATGGTAAACCACGAGCGTGGTTTCATCATCCTTTTTCCAAGCGCTCTTGCGGACCCATTTCTCAAGTGGAGACATGGGCGTTAATTTCTCCTCAGAAGGACGAATGTGGTAAAGAAGCCCCAGGATTAGGCTGAGTGGTTTGATTGAAAGGAGATAGCTCGCTGGAAATACTGCACGGAGCTGCTCTGGACCAAATTCATAGAGCTTTTTAACATCTGCATTGTAATAGAAATAGCCCCTGCACTCGGACTTTATTCTATCCAATATCTCATTATCATGAATTTCCCCCACCATGACTGGCTTTTAATGGATTAAAACTTTTAAACCTTTGGCTTGAAAACCTTTTTATACCTGAAGCGTATTTTCTCTGTTATGGAACTGAAGCAGGCAATTATCGTGAGAAATGACCTTAAGATGCCCAAGGGCAAGCTGGCTGCCCAGGTCGCCCACGCGTCACTTGAGGCTGCACTCGCTGCCAAGGAGGATACCCTGGATGCTTGGAGGGAGAATGGCGCAAAGAAGGTTGTGCTGAAGGTAGAAACATTAGCTGAACTAACCTCCTTCTTCAAGCTGGCCAAGGCAGAAAAACTCCCTGCTTCGATGATAAAGGACGCGGGGCGGACATTCTTTGAAAAGCCAACTGTAACCTGTGTTGGCATTGGGCCCGGTGACGAGATAACTATTGACAAGCTCACAGCCAAGCTGCATCTTTTATAGGAAAAGATTTATATTTAACTGGCTGTTTGAACGTCGTGTCGGGCTCATAGCTCAGTGGTAGAGCATCCGGCTCTTAACCGGAAGGTCGGGGGTTCGAGACCCCCTGGGCCCATAATGGAGCCTCTGGGGGGTGTTGAGCGGGTTGCCCTGAAAACAGCAGGGGGCGAAATCAGGGAATTTCTTGCCAAGGTTGATACTGGTTCAGACGGCACTTCCCTTGACGAGTCTGTTGCCAAGGATTTGGGGCTTGGGCCTGGGGCCGTGACCTCAAAGGTGAAGTCGTCCCACGGTGTAAGTGTCCGCCCGGTAATCCATTGCACATTCACACTTGCCGGTGTCCAGATTAATGCAGATGTTAACATAACAGATAGGAGCAAGCTAAAGTTCCCAATGCTGATAGGCAAGGATGTGCTCAACCGCTATGGCTTTATTGTTGATACAAACAAGGAACTTTTACTCCATGTTGGACGGAGTGAACTGACTGCTGCAGTGGTTTCATTGGGCAGCGAGAGCTCGCTCCGCACAATTGATGAAATGGGGAAGCTTTTCAAGCACGTAGACAATATTGATATGAAGAAGATAGAGCTTCGTCTTGACCCAAAAAAACATGAGATACTCTATGGGGGGAAGCCGCTCGGCAGCTACGATTGCGTCTATGTTAAGGGCTCTTTCAGGTATGCCCAGGTGTCTGAAACAATTGCCCGGTTCATATTCAGCAAATGCTATACGCCCATCCACCCTTCCAGCTTTGAAGTTGTCCATGACAAGCTAAGCACTCATCTTGTTCTGCATGAGAATAATATACCAATGCCTGCGACCTATTTTGCTGCGTCCCGATCAGCTGCAAGGGATTTGCTTAAAGGAGTAAAATATCCCATAATAATGAAGTTCCCGAAGGGCACCCAGGGCAAGGGCGTGCTCTTTGCAGATTCTTACACATCCGCCAATACAATCCTTGATGCGCTGGATACTTTGAAGCAGCCGTTCATAGTCCAAGAGTACATAGATACTAATGGTGAGGACATCAGGGCAATTGTTCTGGGTAACCACGTTGTTGCTGCAATGAAGAGGAAGGCTGCATCCGATGATATCCGATCAAACATCCACATGGGCGGGCTGGGCGAGAAGGTAACCCTTGATGAAAAGACATCTGCAATCTGCGTAAAGACAGCGAAGGTGCTTATGGCAGACATATGCGCAGTTGATTTGCTCATGGGCCCGCACGGGGCGCTGGTTATTGAGGCCAATATCTCACCTGGTTTGCAAGGAATAACAAAGGCAACTGGCATAAATGTGGCTCAGGAAATCGCAAAGTTCCTTTATGATAAGGCAGTTGAATTCAGGAAAAGGTCAATGTCAGATGACACCCAAAAGCTGTTTGAGGAAACAGGGCTTGGTAAAAGCACAATTACGCTTACAACTGAAATTGGCGTTAGGGGGAATAGCATTCTAATTCCAGATGCTGCAATCAAAAAAACCGGCTTTGTTGATGGCGATATGGTTGAGCTAAGCGTGAGTGATAGCGAGCTCAAGCTCAAGAGGAAGAATGATAATAAGACCGGTGGCCTTTGATTCCCTAGGGACTCGAGGCATGGCCACTTATGTAGAGACTTCTGATATTAAGTTATTTATTGATCCTGCTGTTGCCCTTGCACCAAACAGGAACGGCTATCCGCCGCACCAGATTGAGCTTGAACGCGAGGCCGTGCAGTGGGAGGAGATTCAGGAGCTGGCTAAGACATGCAAAGTGCTCATTGTAACCCATTACCATTATGACCACCATAACCCAGATGCGCCGGAGTTATTCAAAGGAAAGATTGTTCTTGTAAAGCATCCTAATGAGAATGTGAATAAAAGTGCAATGGCACGCTCTAAACAATTTCTTTCTGCAATTAATCCGGAGAAGATTGAATACTGCGATGGCCGCAAGTTTGAGTTTGGGAAAACAAAGATTGAGTTCTCAAAAGCTGTTTTCCACGGGACCAACAACAAGTTAGGGTATGTGGTTGAGGTCTTGGTTGATGACGGGAAGGAGAGATTCATTCATACGTCTGATGTTGAAGGCCCGGCAATCAATGACCAGGCGGAGTTCATCCTTAAGAATAAGCCTCACACCATTTTCATTGATGGACCGATGACCCACATGATGGGATATCGTTACCCTGAGGCTTCCTACAAGGCTGCTGTTGAAAATCTGATGAGGATTCTAAAGGAATGCCCGGTGAAGCGGATGGTGCTCGATCATCATCTCTTGCGGGATATCAGGTGGCGCGATAGGATGGCAACTGTGCTGACATTTGGCGGGAACAAGGTGTGCTGTGCTGCGGAATATATTGGAAAGCAGGAGGATGTTCTTGAGAATCGCAGAAAAGAGTTGTTCAAGGGAAATTTTAAATAGTGATAATACAAAAAGCATAAGATGGGATTCTTTTATACAACTCGGTTTGAAAACAAGAACAATAAAAGATATCTAGTCCTAAGACCAATTCCTCAAAGAATGTATATTCATCTAGTTTTGATAGCTTTATTGTTAACTACGGTTTACATGAAAACATTTTATCAAAAATATCTTGATGGATATTACCTGACTTTCGCCTTTACAATAATGGGCATCTTTGCTTTGTGTATAATTCTCCACTCTATAGATCAATTACGTGCAGCTATTGCCAGATTTAAGAAAAAAGAAGTTATTACAAGGGGTGGGACAACAATATTTAATTCTAAAAACCCCCCTGAAATCTGGATTGAACAATAGTTTTTACTACAACTATCTTTAAATATTTGAAATTCATTAGAATAACCAATGGGGCGGTACTTAACATACACTATTGATAAAGCAAAGAAGTTAGAAGAATGGACTTTGGAATTGGCGCAGGAGACAAACCGGAATCTTGACGGCTCTGAACTCTATGATGTTAGTTTATGTCTCCGAGAGCCATTTCAAGTGGGTGGAAAAAAGTACAACAGCGGATTTGTTGGAATGCGTATAAGATTCACTCCAAAAGAGCCGGATTTTCTGACAGAGGATGATAGAAAATCCTGGTATTCTAGCATGAGAGAGATTGCAAAAAAGAGATTCAAGATAGATGCAAAAATCGGTGGATTGGAATATGCAAGTATCTCTTTTGAGGAGCCCACTGAAGAGGAATTGTATGCCATAACGCCAAATAAGGTGTCAACAATAAGGGCTGGATTTGACAGGGTTAGAAGGTTCGTCGAATGGTATTGTTCTGCTGTAAAGGATTACGAACGGGTTACCCAAGCCCATGATGAGAGAATGGAACAGTGTTTGGTTGATTTGGAAACTCTTGCTGAATGTAATGAACGCTAATCAAATTAAAGCAATTGGTTTTGATTGGGATGGCACGCTTGTTGATAGCATGAGCGTTAAGTCTCAAAGTTTTGCAGAGGCAGTCATAAGATTTTATCCACATTTAGAGAAAAAACAAGAAGAGATTGGGAATTTATACCTTGCCACAAGGGGTACTCTAAGAACTCACCAATTATCATTAGTTCAACAGAAATATCGCTTGAATCAATTGTCTGATGAAGAGATTAAAAGATGGAGCGACCTCTTTACTTCTCTTAACATAGATAAAAAGCTACCATTATTTGAGGATACAATAGAAGTATTACGGGAGTTAAAATCCAGGGGTTATAACCTTTTTTTATGTAGCTCAGTGCCACAAGCAGATTTAGACAAAACCCTTACGCAATATCCATTGGGCGATTATTTTGAAATTGTTTTGGGCTCAAGGGATGGCGGTAAATTTAGGAAAGGAATACCTCATTTGACTTATGTATCTGAAAAGATGGGTGTTTCCTTGGATAGAATTGCATTTGTTGGTGATGGGTCTGATGATGTAATTGGAGCTAACGAGGCAGGGTGCCTTTCTATTGGTAAGGCTGACCGGAAGATACCTTATTCCAAAGAGGAGATTCAAAAAAGTAACCCAAAGATTATTGTTGAAAATTTATTGGAGCTTTTAACATATTTTTGATATATTTCTGAGTTCTGTTCTATACTGCGCCCAAGCTTGTCTTGAGTTTTTTTCCTCTAAGCAAATCGAAAACGTTAAATAGGAGGTTGTTTATAAATAGAAAAAAGGTCAAAAGAGGTGCAAAGATGGTATCCAATAAAGTCCTTATCGCGGTTTCTTTGTCTTTAGTGTTGCTGCTTAGCGGCTGCATTAACGTGAATGTAGACCAGAAACTCAAAAGGAGTGGCCATTATGACCTGGATTTTAGCATAAGCACAACCGCCGAGTATAAGATGTTACTAAATGCTCTAAAAGGGAGCTTTCAGGTGGATGAGTCTGTAAAAGACAAATTAACCTATAAGGAAACAGATACTTCAATTACCTACTCATTTAAGGACCTCAATCCAGCCACAGATAAAAAGCTGTTTACTGTAGTTAAAAATGACACCGAAAGTAATACCCCGTCAACTACATCCTCCCTGCTGGGTTCATCTCAAGAAACCCCGGATTTATCATTCATCAATCCAGAGAATATCCAATTTAGTAAAGAATTCAAATTCCCCTACTTTGAATACACTCTGAAGATTCCTCTAGAGACCAAAAAAGATGTTAAGAGTACTGAACCGTTAACCCAGGACGTATACATCTCAGATGAAGCCAATATTTTGGACTCGGAATCAAAAACCCAAATTATGCAGAGTCTTAATGAGATTTATCAAAATGACTCTGTTGAGATTCTAATAGTCACGAAAAAAGAGATGAACCAAAGTGAATATTTCACTTTCAGTTATGACTACTCAGACAGTTTCAAATTTAAGAATAAGGATAAACAATATGTCCTCATTTTTGCATCAACCAATGAGGGGGGTTTATGTAGGATATCCTCAAATATTTACATGGATCTCAACTTCTCCTCAAAGGTCAGAAAATTAGATACAGACTTCAAGAAGAATTGCAAACCCGGCTATAGTACCCAGATAAAGGATGTGGTAACCAAACTTCATGACTACTTTAAGGCAAATGACCTGGAATCATCTTCACAAGCTAACGGTGGGCTAGACCAATTATTCCTCGTGGGATACTCTGTTGAGGTCTTTGGAAAAATAGTTGAGACTAATGGGTTGAAGAGCGGTCCAAACAAGGTGAGGTTTGACATAGACCCATCAAAAGACGGGGAATACACCCTGGTTTTCAGGGACTTCTTTTTGGCATCAATGCTCGGTGATTCTTACTGGATTTACCTGATAGTTTTAGGAGTCATTATTGTTGGAGTTATTGTATTAAACATCATTTTTAAACACAAAAAGAATTTGCAGTCCAAACCATTGGAAGTTCCAATTGCGGTGAATCCACAACTTATGGACTACATAAGGCGCGCCAGGGTGTATGGTATGGGGGACCCGCAAATTAAAACTACACTTGTGCAAAGTGGGTGGAACCCCAAGGATGTGGATACTGCGCTCAGATTCAAGTAAATTTAACCTTTTTTTATTCAATATTTTTCTTGAATTAGGCTTGACCCCAAAATTTAAATAAGCGGGTTTTCAGATTCTTTTATATGAAGCTCAAGCAGTGCCCGGAGGATTTCTGTGTTGAAGAGGTAAGCGAGCTAAAGCCAGCTCCAGAGCCAGGGAAGCACAAGCTTTATTCCCTTAAGAAGCGCGGGCTTGACACAATGGCTGCAATCTCCTATATCTCAAGGCACTCGCGGATCCCCTCATCTGATTTTGGTGTTGCTGGCCTTAAGGACAGGCATGCACTGGCTGTGCAGAATTTCACAATCCCATCCAAGCACGAGCTCGCTGATTTCAGCGAGAAGAGCTTCAGCGTTAAGTTTCTGGGTTTTGTGAATTCACCTGTAAAAATAGGGGGCTTGACAGGCAACAGGTTCAAGATAATAGTGAGGGGGCTACTGCTATATGAGATAAAAAGACTTAATGAGAGCGCCGGCGATGTGGGTTGGCTTGGGGTTCCAAATTACTTTGACTCGCAAAGATTCGGGAGCGTAATCAACGGAGAATTTATTGCTAAGCATGTTGTCAAAAAGAACTATGAGGCTGCGGTCAAGATTTATTTGACAGGGTATACCAAGAGTGAAAGCCTGCAGAAAAAGGAGGAGAAGCGCAGGCTCCTGGAAGGTTGGGGGAACCTGGCAGCAATTGAGGTAAAAAAC
>CAIWSB010000043.1 GCA_903915225.1 uncultured Candidatus Woesearchaeota archaeon | reverse complement strand
CTATTCCTCAGCGAGGATAATCCTGCTTTTCTTGACAATGCCGCCGCTTTTTATGCTGATGTTGCCGCCTGTAATGAAAACCCTAGTGTCCGGTGAATAGCCGATATCCAGCTTGGTTACATTGGCAGGAACCGAATTTCGGTAAATTGTCAAATCCCCATTCCAGCTTGTTATCCGGCCATACTTGACTTCAACATTCCCTCCGGTGGTGGGGATAAAGAATTGCCTCCCCAGCTTATCATTATCCTGCGCGGGATTGAGTCGTCTGTCTGCTGTACATGTGCCCCCTTCATAATTGAATGTGACACTAATCAAAGGATAAGGCAAACCATCGTCATCTGGAGCACTGCAGGTGCCCTGCAATTGCCCTTTCACTTTCACCTCTATACCCACTGAAACAACGGGGTTGTTAGATTTGGGCATTGTCTTGAGCAAAACACCCCCATTATCAACAATAAATGTGGTATTGTAGGGCCAGATTGTGAAGTTAGTGTAAAATCTGGTTAAATTAACCTCCAAATTGTTCATGCCAGAATAGTCGTTCTCAACAAAATCTTTGTAAGCCAGAACTGGTATCCTGGAATCCCTGCCTAGTATTGTTTTGTTAAAGAAAACATCTACAGTTGAACCCCTAGTTATTGTTTTGAGTTCAACCCCCAGTAGGTCCGAATAAGCGCTGCCAATAACATCATCTTCTATAAACCTTATCTTATCAGCAGCAAAAGAATCAGTGACCGAGGCCTGAAGCTCCTTGTTCCTATCAAAGTATGCTAGAATAAGGGTTAGTATTGACAAGAAGAGCAGCATTGCAGTGATTGAAAACAAAAAGGCTTTTTTGTTCATATTTTGTACCATGATTTCATTCTAGCGTAATATATTTCGGAATTGCTTACTACGAAAACCCTCCGTGCAATTATCGGTTCTGATGAAGGGTCGCAGTTTGCCCTACTAATGTTGGTGAGCAAGTCTCCACTAACGGTGTATAAATCAATCTCAGAGCAAATCTGGGGAAATGCCATTTCAATGAAATTTGCCAACGGGGCAGTATTCCCTATTTTAATGGCTGCCTGCAAGTCTCCCCTCTTTTCAAGGATTGTAAGCGAATCCTGGGTGATCTTGTTTAATGAAAGCGGGCTGTAAGGGACATTCGAAATATTTGACACATAAAACATGATCGCCGATACAAGTGTGATAGTGGTCAATAGAGCGAACATGGCATCAAGTGTGAGCACCATTGATTTTTTGTTCAACACACATCACCTTCGCATTCCTGCCAAACCAGCAGGATAACATCGGCAATGCTTTCATTTAGAAGTGCCATTCTATCGGATCGCACTATATCAACAGATATAGGATTTGAATTTGCACCAATGCGATACTTAGTCACATAACCTTTTTCCTTCAATAAATCGACCCTAAGCTGGAATTGGTAGTCTGGGCCCAAAAGGCCAAGGAGTTTCTTGTATGTTTGGTAATTGGTTTGGTTTAAGGTGACGAGCCTTTTCAGCTTGGAATCATCTAGAGAGAGGTAATTACCGTAAGTTAGGCCAAAAGATCTAGCTTGATTATGTATATCGAGATTTTTATTGCCAGATGCTGTCGCCAATCCTAAAGAATCAAGCTTAACTTGGTAACCTTCAGCGCAACTGCAACAGAGCAGGTTGCTGTAATATCCAGGCTCACCCACATGGGATTCAGTTTGAGAGTAAAGCGAGACGACAGAACCCTCCCCCGTATTACAGCTATCCCTCAGGGCGCAGGTACAGCCTTTCCCGCAGACAAGCGTCTCATAGTCTGAACCAGTAGGAGCCTCAACTGTTGAATCATCCTCCTGTGAGACACGAAGTATTATCCCTTCACCCGCATCACAAGATAAGGTTCTGAAGGTTACATCCCCCGCTCCTTTGCAGCACACATTATTGCTGAAGTAGCCGCATGGGCCGACATGGGAATCATCCTTTTGATAGAGAGAAAACATGCAAGTTTCCGAGGAGTCGCATGAGCTTTTAATAGTGCATGAGGTTGATGATTCATACCAATCCAAAATCTTCGACCAGTTTGAGGGGTTGCCAGGTGTCTCAACCAATACTGCCATTGCATTCTTTGACAATAGCTCCAAGTCCCCACGCTTCTCAGTTTGGGATATCTTTTCAATGCTGAAATCCCAGACATATATAGCTGCCAGAAAGATCATCATGAAGGCAAGAGTTGCAACGATTCCATCCATTGAAAACATCTGCCCGGATTTGGATTTTGCTAGCATTTAATTCAACCTTTGGCTAAATTGATAGCCCCATTGAAGTTTGAGATAACTATCTTCCCATTTAGTCCTGTGAGATCTCCCACAACATTACCCGTGATTATTGGAGAGCTATAATGCTTAGGGCTGTTCATGTAATTCCAGTTAACCTCGACAAAGCGTCCATTCGGATAGACACTAAGTGAATAAGGAGTAGTATCCTTCAATGATTCCACAAGATAAACAGTCTTTGTTGCCCCATTCCCGGCCAAAAACACTGTGTTGATTTCAATTGCCATTCTGTCACATACAGCCCGTGCATAATACTCAGTCTTAAGAGGATTTATCCGGTCATCCCGCTGGTTGATTGTAACAAAAACAAAAAGGAAAACCGCAAACAACATTGAGAAGATTATTAAAAGGTCAACACTCGCTTGGGATCTCCTGTGTTGAGCCATGTTACCCTTAGCTGCATTTCCCGATGGTTGTTGTGGTTGTGAGAATTATTAGCACCATTAAAATCTGGTATCCAAACTTGAATCCAATTCGTTCTTTCATTTTTGGTTTTTTACAATTGACGTATAGTGGTTACACGAATGGAAGTGGCTCTGCTCGTGGCAGCGGTTGTGGGTGTGGAGGTTGCTTTGGTTGTGGGAGCGGTTGTGGGGACGGTTGTGGGGGTGGAGGTTGTGGCCCTGCTGGTGGTAGCAACAGTTGTGGCCCTGCTGGTGGTAGGAACGGTAGTGGGAGTGGAGGTTGTGGCGCGAGAGGTGGTTGTTGTTATACAAGGGGTGTCTGCACCATCTTTAAAACCATTGCAATCATTATCATAGCTATCGGAGCAAGCTGTTTCTGTGCCCAAACTGCCCGACACCCATTCCCAGAATCCGGCATTGGAATAGCGGCATTTGTAAGCAACGCCTCCACAAAAACTCGTTGCGCATTCAACTCCACTCCAGCAAGTTGCTGAAGTTCCATATGCGCATGTGCAACTGTTGTCACATATCTTGCCTGTTTGGAGCAGCGTGGATGTACAGCTATCGGTTCCACAACTTGCTCCTTTTGCTAGATTATCGCAGGCAGCATCACCAACAGTGAAGCTTTGAGTGGCTGAATAGCTGCCCTGGTTGCCCACACGGTCAACTGCTTGGGCATGGGCATTATAGATAGAATAGCGGGCTAAGGAACAGCTAGAGTATTGGCTCGTAGTGGGAGCTGCGGTGCACTCTGGGCTGGAATAATCCGCATTGTTGTCTACCTGGAGGTTATAGTTTGCAACTCCAGAGCGGCTGTCTGTGGAATCGCTCCAATCTATGGAGGGAGATGTGCCCTGGCAAACTGTTGGGCTTGGAGCCGACATTGTTGGCGTTGTTGGGGCCGAGTTATCAACTTTGAGCCAAATTCCAAGGTCGGTGTATCCCAAACCGTTCCCGGCCACATCGTAGCAGTAGGTAAAGATTTTGAAGTCCCAATCAGAACAGGTGCTTTTCACATTAGTGTTCCACTGGAGAGCGAAATCACTGTCTGTGCAGCTTGGATGTCCAGATGCGCAACTTACCCCGTTGATGTCAAGGTATGTATCCGCAGCCATCCAGTCAGTTAACAAAAAGTTGTTGTCTTTCATGGCATCGGACTTTATCTCATTAGGGGGACCATTACATGAGTTGGGAGTGCACCCATCTTTGGCAAATGAGAGGTACTGTATCCTTGGGCCAGTACCGGAATCGCTGTGGGTTATAGTTAGCTTAAAGTCATTTCCACCCTTAACCCAGTAATCGCTGCCACTAATATATGGGGCGCCGCTGATATACTGGAACCCGCCATATACCGGAGGAGTATTTTCAATGGTTGTTGTTGTGCTAGATGTAGATGAGGTACTGCTGCTAGTGGAGGAGGATGTGCTGCTTGTGGAAGATGTAGTGGCCACACTTGTGGAGGTAGTTAGACGGGATGTAGTAGTGGCTATGCTGGTGGAAGTCGTGGGAAGGATTGTAGTTGTGACTATACTGGTGGAGGTGGTGGCTAGAACTGTGGAAGTGGTAGAGATGGGGATTGAAGAGGTGGTACTGAATATGGAAGAAGTGGTGCTTAGGGGGATAGTGGTTGTGCCGAAGATTGAGGTAGTGGTGGCTGCTAGGATAGATGTCGTGCTGAAAATTGAAGATGTGGTGGCGAAGATTGATGAGCTAGTCCCTGATGTCAAGGAAGAGGTGCTTGTGGTTAGTACACAATTTGTAAAATCAAATTTGCATTCAGAATTGCATCCCAAATCGCCTCCTGAATAGCCAAATGTCTGGCAGGTTTTCTGGTTAAGATTAGGGCTATCGCATTCCTCATCCACTTCCACTATTTCATTGCCGCAAAGGGGGCAGGGTTTCAGCATAACTTTCTCCTCACCAGATTCAATGCAGATCCAGAATGATCTCTGACTTTGGGTTAGATTTCCGCTCACATTAAAACCAAAGCTCCTGTATACCTTCTGACCGCTGCCACTAAATGCCATTTCAAGAGTCTTGTTCGAAGCATTAAAATTCTCAACCGAGTTAGGGAGGGTTACAAATATTTTTGTCTTTGAGCCAACGCCATGCTGGTAGACCATTTCCACAGCATCGCTAACATCATCAACAGCGGTCCTGGCCTGGGAGGACTTGACATTTGTGTTCACATTTCTGGTAACATCAGAATTTACCACATAAAGAACTAGCAGGATAGCTAATCCTCCAGCCAGGACAGCCATTACCTCTATAAGGCCTTGTGCTCTTTTAGCCATAATCATTCTCTTTTTTTAAGTTGAAACTAATCCCCTCAAATATCTGGTGTTAATGTAGTATCCACTTTAAAAAACTTTTGATGGTAAGTGTGCCTAGAATACAGTTTGGTCAGGGAATGTCCTTATACCTGTGTCAGAGATTGTCATGGGGAATATCTTTGCAGAATGCTTTGAGCCTCGCATCTTAAAAATTTCCAATGCCCTCTCTCTGGAGTCTCCTTTCCTCAGGTTGTAAAGCAGGATGACAGAATCCACCTCAAATTCTTCCACCGTTGACCTATGGGTGTCAGGGTTTTCATCCTGTTCAGATAGCAGCAATGCAGTACAGCTCCATTTTTTTATTGACTCAAAGAGCTCAATGCAGGCCTTTCTCTGGGCAAGAGCATCCTCATGTAGCAGGGTGAATGCAGAAAGGGAATCAATCACAACCCTCTTGGCATTAATGCTCTCAATCGTGTCCCTGACAGTTCCACCGCCAACCCTTAGCACGTTTTCAACTTGGTCGGGAGTATAGGTCAAAATCACAAGTTTTTTGTCCTTAATTTTATTATCAAGCTGCCAATCGAAACCCTTCATATCTTCAAGTATTTCCTTTTCGGTCTGCTCAAAGGAGATATAAATCCCGGACTGCCCATAAGATTCAATTCCATTTACGAGAAACTGCATCCCCAAGATTGTTTTGCCAGAGCCTGCCCCACCTGCAACAAGGTTAACACTGTTTGATCTAAGGCCGCCCCCCATAACATCATCAAGGCCAGGAATGCCTGTTGCCACTCTATCCTTAATAACGGCACCAGGACTTCTTCTACCAAAGTCACCCCTTACCTCTGCCTCAATCTCCGCCTTGATTTTCCTAAAGTCAACATCCCCGGCCATATATTTGTGAGAAGCACCATTTTGGTCTTCCTGCCCTTTAAGACCTTCCAGTGTTCCCTCTGGCCGCAGGACCTGGATTTTATTGTCATTTATGATTACGGTGGGCTTATCTACATCTCCAGATTCCTGCAGAGAGATTTTCTCTTCTATATGGTCCTTAATCCCGTCTTTGCTAACCCCTGCCGGTCTCTTTTTCTTTTCAGCCTTATCAAGCAATCCCATTGGAATCCTCTCGCGACCAAAAGGACCGGGGCCTATTTAAATGTTTCTTTTGAGAATTGAAGGAATAATCTGCGTTACTTGTTGCTCTTAGTTGGCAAGATGAAAGAGAACGTGCTACCGTGGCCCAATCCTTTTGATTGAACTGCCACCTTTCCCCCATGAACCTCAATAATCTGCTTGCAGATTGCCAGGCCCAAGCCAGTTCCTTTCGTTTTCCTGGTGGTCACATCCTGGGTCTGGAAAAACTTTGTGAATAGCTTTGGTAGGTCCTCCTTCCTTATCCCCATGCCAGTATCTGAAATATCAACAGATATTCTCTGTTTGGAATAGCTTGCCTGGACAGAAATCCTGCCCTTATCTGTGAATTTTATTGCATTATTAAGGAAATTGTTAATAACCTGGGAAAGCCTCTGCGGATCACCAAAAACATGAGGGAGTTTTCCGGGGATTTGCGTTCTAATAGTCAAGCCTTTCTGCCTAATTACTGGACTCAATTCTTTTATTGAGCCGCTCAATAAAGCTGTCAAGTCAACATTTTCCATGTTGAACTTCATCTCATTTGCCTCAAGCTTGGATATGTCAAGGATATCTTGGACCAGGCTGTTTAGCCTATCGACATTTGTGAGGCAAATCTCAATATATTCCAGGGCCTTTCGATTCAGCCCGTATTTTTGTGGATTGTCCCTCATCAATGTGAGGAAGCCCTTTATTGGAACAATGGGTGTTCTGAGCTCATGGGCCGCGATGTTGGTGAATTCGGATTTCATAACATCCAGCTGGGTCAATTTGCCACTTATTTTCTCCAATTCCTCTCTTGAAAGAAGGCTTAGCTTCTCCTCATCCAAAATTCCTTCCGGGATGGCTTTTATTACTTCAGAAAAACCTGAAATGCGGCCATACTTACCGTTGACCTCATTAAAGGCAGTCTCAAAAATCCTTTTGGTGGCAGAAGCGCCAAGAGAATTTATCGAATAATTGTGCAAAGATGTCAGCAGGGCGTGGAACTGTGCTTCAACCTTGTCCATTCCCAACGAGCCGGAGAATATTTTACTGTCCGGGTTATCGAAGAGAGTCTTTCCCTCACTAATTTTGAGGCCTCTTAGAGAAGAGTTTTTGGTTGAGTCATTCACAATATCCTGCATCATTTTCAAGCCAAAATTTGGTTTTAAATGTCTCAGAATCGAATCCAGCAGAATTTCCAGGAAAAGGATATTGTCAGATTCCATTATGAATAAAGATTTAATCCTGGGTTCAAGCCATTGCACGTTAAATTTTTCCCTTATGGCCTGCCTGAGTGTCTCTCTTTTATATCCAAAATTGCTGTTAAGGATATAGTTTTCTAGTGTCAGGTATAGAT
>CAIWSB010000042.1 GCA_903915225.1 uncultured Candidatus Woesearchaeota archaeon | reverse complement strand
ATCTCTGTCAATTGGGTGGGATTTAAACGCGTCTTGAATAGCACCTAATAAGGTAGGACCACTGGAATTGTCGTTAGTTCTATTAAAACTAAATGGATTGAAATTTGAGTAATTTAGGGAATTAGTTGTATTTACAAATCCGCTTACATACTTCGTTTGATTTTGATATGCATCAAGCAATAATTGTACTGACCCCCGCTAGAACTGCACAGATAAAAGTTTGCGGTTCGAATCGTTTTCGAGTCCGCAAACAAAACAAAAACATATTGCGTCCGCCTCGGGGCGGACAGCAGTTCGCGGGTGAAAACAATGTCATATCGGAAATGGTCAGCAGAAGAGAAACAGCAGATAGTCCTGGAGGCGCTGACCACCAGCGCCACAGCTGCGGATATCTGCAGGAAACACAATGTGAGCTCAACCCAGATCTATGATTGGAGGGAGAAATTCATCCAGGGCGGAAAGAAGGCTCTGGCAGGAGTTCCTCCCAGCAGGGAAGTTGCCCTTGAGAGGGAAAATACCGACCTTAAGCAACTGGTGGGTGAGCTCACCATAGCCAACAGCGCCTTAAAAAAAGTCTGGACAATGAAGCGCTGAAGCCAGCGGTGGAGTCCATGGCGAAAGAAGGCATCAGCATCATCAAGGCGTGCAAGCACACGGGAATCCCAAGAAGGAGCTACTATTACAAGCCGACTATAAGGTCTGTGCGGAAAGCTGATCCTGGGCTTGAAGTTGCCATAAAGGAGACGTGCAACGCAAGGCCGCTTTACGGCTACCGGCGTGTTGCTGCAATGGTGAAAAGGAAGGGCTACCAAGCCAACAGGAAGAGGGTGAGGCGCATAATGAAGGAGAATGGGCTGCTTCATGATTCGCCCCCTAAAAGACCGCACTGGCAAGTGCACAAAGGATCTCAGATCGCGGAAATGCCCAACGTATATTGGCAGACAGACATGACAAAAATCTGGTGCGGAGATGATGGCTGGGGCTACCTCTTCAACGTGGTGGATACGTGCGACAGGGCATGGGCTGGCTACTGCTTTTCGGTGTTCTGCAGCACCAATGAATCGCTGCAGTCCCTTGAGGTTGCGTTTGCAAACAGGGCTCCGCAGACTATGCGCATACAGGGGTTGACAATAGGGACCGACGGCGGTTCCCAGTATACCTCAAGGCGCTTTGAGGTAGCGCTTGCCAAGGGAGGGATGGCGCACAAGGTGAGCAGGAAGAATACGCCTGAGGACAACGCCGTGGTTGAGGCGTTCCATAAGACAGTGAAAACAGAATACATATGGCCATATGAATTTGAGAGCTTCCGGCAGGCTTCAGAGGTGATTGCCAGGGCATACAGGGACTATAATGAAGAAAGGATACATTCGGGACTTGGGTATAGAACCCCTAAGGAATTTTTCGCGGAGGTGATGGGCAAAGGTTTAAGCATTTTGACTATGAAAAGTGTGCAGGTTTGAGGGGGTCATTCCAGATATTGCAGCATTTTTCAAAGCATTTTACCTGGTTTGTTATCAGAATATGCATTTTGTTCAGGCTTCCGACCATTTTT
>CAIWSB010000041.1 GCA_903915225.1 uncultured Candidatus Woesearchaeota archaeon | reverse complement strand
ATGGACCAATATACTTATTATGACTAAAATTATTTAGGAAATTGTATATTTCATGTTTTCCAGAGGCTTTGAGATAATGTAATGTATGATCCATAGCTACGTTTACTACTGATGGAAGATCATCTATATTTCCGCTGTATATTGACATGTTTTCATCCCCTAACAATTAATTCTCTATTATTTTCTCCAAATCTTTCGGATTATATCAAACCCCAAACTCCCCAGTTTCTATCCATTCTGCCTTTACCAAGCACCACCAGTCTTGTGCCATACCCGCCAATAGGTAGTCATAAGGCAGCCAACCATACCCTTTCTCTCCCCATGTTTCCCCCCAGCTGTTTCTGATGAGGAATGCCCCTTTGCTCTTTCCTATTGTCATTTCATCATCATACCCAACACACAGCACAGCATGGCCTCCGAGCTGTGCATCTCCTCTCGCAGGATAAGGTATTTTGCCATCTGTCGCTGTCTTAATTGACTCAAACACAGTAAATCCAAACATAACTGGAAGGCCCTGCGCCAGTGATTCTTTTATGCCTGAAAGAGCATCTCCCTTCTCCATCTTTGGGATTCCCACCGATTTTTCATCCAGTCTGAAGTATGTCAATGCCTGATAATTCTGTGCGTAAGCATAGCAGAAGGCAGGAGGAGCAGTGTCAAGCGCCTTTTCAGCATAATCCCAGTACTTTTCAGGCGGGGCTCCGAAAAGCGCCAGCGAGCCCATTGTGGTGCGTATGAATGCACCTGAATCTCCTTTTGCCTGCATCAAATCACGTGTGCACTTGTATATGAACATCCTCGAGGTTATGGTATCCTTTCCCAATGCACGTTTGAGGTAGTATCCCAGAAGGCCGGATGCCGCATTTGCCGTGCAAGAGCCTATCTGCCTCTGATCGTAGATCGGCGGGCAGTAGGGGCGCAGGTCGGTTTTTGTTGGGACATTGATGGGCTTTTTGAGCAGCAGCTTCACTTTTTCGGTTTCTTTCGTGTAGTCCCTTGCGTCGGGAATGTCGGGAAGGTAGCCGAGCTTAAACGCTTTTTTGTTTAAAGTGAGTTCGGGCAATGGCATGGAGACACCTCTGGGTTAGAGTGGAGCAGGAAAATGTAAAAGGGTTGCGGAACGGGCTAAAAACTCTATTTTTTGATTTCTATTTTGAATGTAATCTCGTCGCCATGGCATCTGACTTTTTTCAGCGTGACCTTGTCAAACTTAGGTCGTTTGCCTTTTGCTTTTTTTCCTAGTTCAAGAGTCGCATGGCAACCGCAGAAACGCGGCGCGTGAGCCTCGACTGAGAAAAGCTCTATTTCCCCTATCTCATCCGGTTTGATTTCCATTTTTCTCTCCTCCGCCCTGACAAGGGCTTTCAATGATCCCATGAATAAAACTCAGGGTGTGCGTATATATACTTGAACAGACCTCCATACCACTGGTGCCGGTGATTGATTGACTGACGTTTTCACAAAGAAAAAGCGCAGTGAGATAATGTCGCTTATTCGCGGGAAAAACACCACGCCAGAATTGATGATCCGAAAGGCGTTGAGACGGGCAGGACACGTCTACAGACTTCAATACGGCCGGCACAAGATAGATGTCGCATTCCCAACCGAACATGTCGCAGTTTTCGTTGATGGTTGTTTCTGGCACAAGTGTCCGAAACACTTCAGAATGCCAAAAAGTAATGTGGCATTCTGGAAAAAGAAGATAAATGGCAATGCAAAAAGGGACGTGAAGAAGACTTCTGCATTGAAAAAGGAGGGCTGGAAGGTCGTGCGCATCTGGGAGCACGATCTGAAAAAGCATCCCTGGCATGCCCTCAAAAGGATAACGAAGGCGCTGGAATGAGGTGAAATGATGGTGCTTGGAAAGAACAAAGGTCATCAATACGAAGACAAAGTCTTCGAAATCCTCTCAGATATGAATCTAATCTTCCCCGGCACAGAGCACCATGGGATGGAGGGGAAAGAAGACGCTACTTTCTGCCATATCGGCAAACGCTACGATCTCGAAGTAAAAAATGGATTAGGCGCGGATTATGGTCAGAAAATGTTTCGCTGGTCACCAATGGAAGGGTGGTCCTGGGCAAAAGATGATGAAACGACTAGATTCTATACGCATGCAAAGATTCTCAT
>CAIWSB010000040.1 GCA_903915225.1 uncultured Candidatus Woesearchaeota archaeon | reverse complement strand
GTTAGACTGACCTTCATCCTGCCGTCGTTCCTGGTGAGATTTCCGGTGTTGAGTTCAATTAAACCGCACGCCGCACCCCTTGTAGTGCTCCCCCGCCAATTCCTTTAAGTTTCAGTCTTGCGACCGTACTTCCCAGGCGGCGAGCTTAACGACTTCTCTTCGACACTGCATATTCATATTAGAATATGCAACACCTTGCTCGCAGCGTTTACAGCTAGGACTACTCGGGTATCTAATCCGGATTGCTCCCCTAGCTTTCGTCCCTCACAGTCAGACCCGTTCTGGTTGGGCGCCTTCGCCACAGGTAGTCTTCCAAGGATTATAGCATTTTACCGCTCCCCAAGGAATACTCCCAACTCCTCCCGGTCTCTAGTCGAACAGTCTCTCCTGCCCGCCGTTAGGTTAAGCCCAACGATTTCACAAGAGATTTATCCGACCTGCTACGAACGCTTTAGGCCCAATAACCATGGTCCCCACTTGTGGCGCCGGGATTACCGCGGCTGCTGGCACCGGTCTTACCCACCACTTATTCTTCGAGAACTTTGCTCTCAAAAAAAGCCTATACTTAGTATAGGCACTTGGAATCCCCTTATCACACTTGCGTGTAGTGTAAAGGTTTCGCGCCTGCTGCACCCCGTGGGGCTAGGACCAGTATCTCAGTGTCCTTCTCGGGGCTACCTCTTCCAAGGCCCCTACGGATCAATGCCTTGGTGGGCCATTACCCCACCAACAAGCTAATCCGCCGCCAACTCATCCTTGGGCATTGCTTTTGGGGAAAAACACATTCCAGTAGAATTTCCCTATCCCGTGTTAGCCTCAGTTTCCCAAGGTTATCCGGAACCCAAGGGCAGATTATCGACGTGTTACTGAGCAGTTTGCCGGTGTCTTGCGACCCCGTACTTGCATGGCTTAATCGGATTCCAATAGCAGCGACCTCCAGCAGGATAAACTGGAATTTGGTTTATTTGGTCACTCGTAAACTAAAGCCTAAAAGAATTTTTGGGTTCATAATTCGTCATCTAAGGAAAAATATAAGTTCTTCCTTTTTCTGACCTTGTTCCTACTTCATACCTGACATCTCTGTCAGGTACACATCAGCTTGAATAACTCAAGAATCGCGGAGATGATGCGATTTCAAACCCCCGTTTGAAATCCTCGATAAAAGGGAAGTTCGATTAATGGCTGCTCACTTATAAAGCTTTCGCTTTATGCCGCAGCCTTCTTTCGCTGTCTCTTCAGCTTCTTAATTCTCTTGCGCTGCCATTTCCAGCGCATCTGCTTTCGCTTTTTCCACCTTCTCGAACTTCTTTTCATGTGCTGCAGGAGGGAAATTGAGGGGGTTTATAAAGGTTACTGATTTCAGAATAGACGCTCCCAGGGGGTTTATTGATGAATTCCTGGTCCTGAAGGTTGCCGACGGCAAGAACTATGCACAAAGTATAAAAGAGAAATTAGATTAGCTGCTTGGCAGGGAGTGGGCAAGATGAGGAACTACTTATTTCATGGCGAGGATAGAGACGCTCAGGTAGCTGAATTGATAGATAGGATAAAGGCTATCTCTGATGGAGATTCTCCAGTTTTCGGAGTGAGGCAGGTGAACCAGGAGGTCTATCAGGT
>CAIWSB010000039.1 GCA_903915225.1 uncultured Candidatus Woesearchaeota archaeon | reverse complement strand
CTGATAAAGCCCTCTGCCTCAGTCCTGGTTGGAAACACAGCTCTGTACACCGCGTCCCTGCATTCAGTGCTCTTCAGAGTATCCTCAATGCTCACACCCTTCTCTTGGGCGACCTTTCGAACAGCCTGAATCATGTCGCCATAGAACTTCTCAGTTCGTGGATAATGCTGATCTAAAAGCTCCACAACAGGGTTCAACTTCTCAACCAGAGTCTCGATTACCTTCATAGCCGCGTCAAATTCCTCTTCGTCTGCCTCTTCAGGTTCGACCTCTTCCCCAAATAAACCCTCAAGAAGACCTACCAGACCTCCCATGCCAGATAGCATACCAACCATCATCTGGATTCCAAAGATGTCCCTTCTTGCCTCTCTCATTGCCATTAATGGGTCATTTGATGTGTCTGATTTAGCTATGTAATCCTTCAACTCAGGGTACTTTGCAATAGAAGTACCGTAGTAAGCTTCCCTTCTCCTTGCCCTATCTGCAATAGTCCATCCCTCAACAATCTTCTGGGATTCTGGGTCAAAGGGTTCTGCTGAAGGTACTAAATCGCCAAACATTCCCCTAATAAAATCCATTGGATTCTCATCTTCACCAAATGGGTCTTCATCACCACCAATAATCTTACCGTCTCGTATTTCAGTCATTTTATTACCTCCCAATATTAATTGAGAGAAGGAATACCGGCCTTGCCCAATAAGTAGCCTCTGCCTAAAAAGTCGGGTTTCTGCCCCAAAAGTCTATTTTAAAGACATTATCATGGTTGCGATTGCCATTAGGCCTGTTGCAATAACCATCCAGAAATAAATTTTATTAGTTTTTTGCAGGATTTTTGTCTGATTTTCCTGTATAGCAACTTGCTTTTCCAAAAGCTCTAATTGTTTACTATAAAGATGAGTTTGTTGACTTGAAGAAGCCTCAAATTGTCGTAACTCCCGTTCTTTCTGAGCTATTTTCTGTAGCTCTAAATCAGTATTTTGTTGATGCTTAACCTCTTCCCGAAATCTAAGAATAGATTTTTCAATACCCATTAGAAAGGTTAATTTAAGAGAATTAATAACATTTATGGTTATATCGGCTTTAAAAAGAGTTTCTACCCAAGGGCTTTGTCCGAGAAGTGTGTAAAAAGTCAGTATTAAAATTCATTCAGCAGTGATAAAAGCTGCATCAACTTCTTCAGAGAATTTTTTAATTGATTTTTTAATTTCTTCTAATCTTTCATATTGTTGAGCTAGTTGCTCTTGTAAGTCGTTATCAAACTTCCCATCTAAATTGATTGGAACCTGAATACATAACTTTTTCAATCGTTTTGTATATAATTTTGCTTGATATTTGAATCTAGCTTTTGCTAAGGCTTCTTTGAGAGCATACATAACATAATTCTGATTTATTTTTTCATTCAAAATCTTAACTATGTTTACTACATCAATAATTGTGTATTCTTGCTCTCTTCTTATAAATACATCTCCGACGCTCCCGTCAGCATTCACCGTGATTAATGGTTCGTTGTAAATGGGATGTTTATTATCGTTTAACCATTTCTTTGAAAT